>WFRY01000237.1 GCA_015486315.1 Desulfobulbaceae bacterium | reverse complement strand
GTGTGGGGTATACCTTTGCCGAGATGAAGGACGTGGCCGAGTTGCTCAAGCGTGAACTGCTGACTGTCCAGGATGTAAAAAAGGTTACCTTTTTCGGCGTCCAGAACGAGGCCATCTATGTGGAGATGTCCCGGGCCAAAATGGCGGCACTTGGTATTACTCAGCAGGAGATCTTTGATGCCCTGCAGGCCAAGAACATGCCGGTGGATTCGGGCAGGATCAAAATAGGGCCGGAGTATATGGCCATAAATCCCACTGGAGAATTCAAATCCGAAAAAGATTTCGGTGGTCTGTTCATCGCCTCTAAAAATGGACGGCTGGTCTATCTTAAGGACGTGGCCACCATCCGGCGGGACTATCAGGATCCGCCTAATAAACTACTGCGTGTAAACGGTACGCCGGCCATTGGTATTGCCGTGTCAACGGTTGCAGGCGGTAATGCCGTCACCATGGGGGACGCGGTTCTTGAGCGTATCGGCGGCCTGATGAACCAGATTCCCCTGGGCATGGACCTGATCGAGATTTCCATGCAGTCCAAATCCGTGACCAAGGCGGTGAACGGTTTTGTCGTCAACCTCCTGGAGGCCGTGGCTATTGTTATCATTGTCCTGCTGCTGTTTATGGGGCTGCGTGCCTCCTTAATTATCGGATTTATCCTGGTGCTCACCATCTCCGCCACCTTTGTGGTCATGGGCTATTACCAGATAACCCTTGAACGGATTTCGTTGGGGGCATTGATCATTGCCCTGGGCATGCTGGTGGATAACGCCATTGTGGTGGTGGACTCCATGAAGGTCCGCATGCAGCGAGGGGAGGACGGGCTTGAGGCGGCAAAGGCCGTGGTCGGCCAGAATTCCATTCCCCTGCTCGGCGCAACTGCCGTGGCCGTGCTTGCCTTTGCCTCCATCGGCGGCATGACCAACTCCACTGGTGAGTACACCCGCTCGCTTTACTATGTCATTCTGATCTCCCTGTCCCTGTCCTGGCTGACCGCGGTGACCATTACCCCGCTCATGACCAAGCAGTTTGTCCTCAGCAAGAAGGACAAACAGATGAAAGACGGTGACCGGAAAGATCCGTACGGAAATAAATTTTACAAAGGGTACCGGGCTGTTCTTGCCGGTGCGATCAAGGCCCGCTGGTTGACTATCGCCATTGTTGTAGCCATGTTCGGCGCCTCTCTGTACGCCTTTGGTTTTGTAGATAATCTGTTTTTTCCTGCCTCCACCAGTCCCATGTTCCAGGTTGAGGTGCAGTTCCGGGAAGGCAATCATATCCGGGAGACGGAAAAAGGCGTTAAGGAGATAGAAGATTATCTCTTGAAAATTGAGGGGGTAGAACAGGTTGCAGCGGCCATCGGTGGTGGTCACCCCCGTTTTATCCTTACCTATGATACTCCGGTGGAGGCGGCAAGTCAGTATGCCAACGTGCTGGTGACTGTGGATGATTACCACATTATTAATGAGTTGCAGCAGAAGATGCAGGCCGACCTGCAGGAGATGCTGCCCGATGCCGTTATCAACGTGAAAAAGTTTAACCTCGGTCCTGCCCTGGGCGGCAAAATTCAGCTGCGTATAAACGGGCCGGATCCTGAAGTCATTCGGGCCATGGCCGAGCAGGCCAAGGAGGTCTTTCGGGCGGAGAACGCCAAGGCCGTGCGAACGGAATGGGGCGACAAGGTCAAGGTGCCGCAGCCGGTACTTGCAGAAGATCGGGCCCGGAATCTTGGTATTACGCGGCCCATGCTGGCCACCGCCTTTCAGGCCAACTTTTCCGGCACCACCACCGGTCTGTACCGGGAGGGGATTGATCTTATCCCCATCATTGCCAGGGCACCGCTCAACGAACGCAGCACCATTGAGGATATGGAGGAACTGCAGATCTACAGTCCTTCCGCCGGCAAAAACGTGCCCATCCTCCAAGTGATGAACGGGGTGGACACAACCTGGGAAAACGCCCGGGTTTCGCGCTGGCACCGGCGATTGATGATTAAGATCCATGCCGACCCCAAGACCGAACTGCCGGCTCAGCTCTTTGAACGGGTCAAACCGGAGATAGAACAGCTGCTGGGAGTTGATGTTGCCGCGGCCCGGGGTACGCCGCTTAAAAAGGGTGAAGAATATACTGCCGATACTATCCCGCTCAAATATGATGATATCCTTCCCATCAAGGGAAAACCCGGCTATTTTATTGCCTGGGGCGGGGAGCTGGAAGACTCGGCTGATTCCACCAAACAGCTGGCCGAGAACATTCCCATTTATTTTGGGATGATGATCCTGGCGGTCATCTTCCTGTTCAACGCCTTCCGTCAGCCGCTCATCATCTGGCTGACCGTGCCGCTGTCGCTTATCGGCGTAACCGCAGGGCTGCTGCTTTTGAAACAGCCCTTCGGCTTTATGGCCCTGCTGGGACTGATGAGTCTGTCCGGGATGCTGATCAAGAATGCCATTGTCCTTATTGATCAGATTGATCTCAATATCAGAGAGGGGATGCCCGGTCTGGAAGCTATTATCGACTCCGGCGTGTCCAGGATGCAGCCGGTTATGATGGCCGCCCTGACCACCATGATGGGCATGATCCCGCTGTTTACGGATGCCTTTTTCGTGGCCATGGCCGTGACCATCGTCTTTGGCCTGGGCTTCGCTTCGGTTCTGACCCTGATTTTTGTGCCGGTGCTGTATGCCACTTTTTTCAAGATAAAATAGATATGCTGTTTACCCGTAGTGTTTTTCGGAGACCTTTCATGAACTTTCGCCTGCTTGCCCTGGTTTTCTGTTTGTTGCTGCCCGCCCCTCTGTCGGCCCTTGCCGCCTCTGCCGATCCGGATGATCAGGCAATGGAGGAGGTCCAGGAACGGGCGAGTTTTAACATCGGCATTGTCACCGACGGTATGACTGATGTTGACCAGAAAACAATAGCCCTGTTTCAACAGGAAATTAAGACCCTGGCGGAAGAGGAGTTTCTGGTCAAGTTCCCAAAATCCATGGTGTTATCAGGTAAGGATACGGTTAAAGGGGTTAACCGGGCCCTGGATCGGCTGCTGGCAAATCCGGATACCGACCTGATTCTCGCATTGGGAACCGTTGCCTCCAGTGAAGCGTTGCGCCGGAAAAATCCGGTAAAACCCGTTGTTGCACC
This sequence comes from Desulfobulbaceae bacterium, assembly GCA_015486315.1. Lineage (GTDB taxonomy): Bacteria > Desulfobacterota > Desulfobulbia > Desulfobulbales > Desulfobulbaceae > Desulfobulbus_C. The sequence goes on along the minus strand of WFRY01000237.1, from coordinate 389 downwards.
CTTTGTTATTGACAGCGTGCTTAGGCAACTGCCCCGTGAGCAGAACACAAGCGGTGTAAGCAATCTTACCTATATTGATTCCATGTTTCAATTGGACACGGAGTTGATGAACCTTGCGAAAATTGTTCCGTTTAAAAACCTGGTAATCCTTGTTGATCAGCGTGAACTCACCGGGATACCGGAAATTTCAAAAAGAGTCAGAACACTTGCAAACGAACATACCATGACAGTAACTGCGTTGCCGGTCAATACTTCGGCAGCGGAAGCACTTGCCGACATCCCGGCCGATGCCGATGCCGTAATGGTTGCCTCCCTGTATCATATGACTGTAGATGAGCAGGAACTGCTGATCAAGGGACTTATTGATCGCCGCTTGCCGAGTTATTCTC
>WFRY01000236.1 GCA_015486315.1 Desulfobulbaceae bacterium | reverse complement strand
TCAGCGGCTTGAGCAGCGTCGCCGTCAACAGGCAAATCGTCCCCGCCTGCAGGCCTGATAAGATCACATAACATTTAGCCTTTACCAGCCAGGTAAAGGTTTGAGTGAACCCAGAGCGAGCAGTTGCCGATACCGGCAGCTGCTCGCTCTGGTTGTGCATAATCCATTATCAGTTATTCTCCATCTCCCGTCACTCCTGTGAGTGATCCTTCTTGCAGTTTTGTATTTCCTGATTACTATTTACTCCTGTGACTTCAAAAGCATGTTCAGATGAAACGTAAACAAGTGTACGGGGATGCTGTATGAAAAAAACTGATTTTACTCTTGGAAGCGGGAAAAAACCCGACATAGAGATCAACAAGACCACCCACGAAAAATTCTGGCAGAATCCGAATTTTACCTTCTGGCTCTATCTGATTTTTATTCTTATCTCTTTTCAGTTTTATCAGGGATATCAACAGGCAAGACAACAGGAAATTCCTTACAGCGAATTCCTCGCCCATGTGCAGAATCAGGAAGTTGCCGAGGCCGTCGTCACCGACAAAGTGATCACCGGCACCCTGACCCTGAAGGACAAGAAGACCGACAAACCCCGCCGTTTTATCACTGTTCCCATGATGTGGAATAATGATCTGGCCATGACTCTGGAAAAACAGGGAGTTAAATACACTGTGCGCCAGAATGCCAACTGGCTGGGTAAGTTTCTGGTTAACTGGGTACTGCCCTTTGGTCTGCTCTTTCTCTTATGGGGCTGGATGGCCAAACGAATGGGCTCCATGGGACAGGGAGTACTGAATATCGGCAATAAAATCCATATTCATCCCGACAATCTGCCCAAAGTAACCTTCGAAGACGTGGCCGGGGCCGATGAGGCCAAACAGGAGTTGAAGGAAAGTGTTGATTTCTTAAAAGATCCAACACAGATCCAGGCGCTTGGTGGTCGGATGCCCAAGGGAGTCCTGATGGTCGGTCCTCCGGGTACCGGGAAAACCCTGCTGGCCCGGGCTGTGGCCGGTGAATCCGAGGTACCTTTTTTTTCCATCAGTGGTTCCGAATTTATAGAGATGTTTGTCGGGGTAGGAGCTGCACGGGTGCGGGAACTCTTTGAGCAGGCTCGGCAGAAGGCGCCCTGTATTATCTTTATTGATGAGCTGGATGCAATCGGCCGGGCCCGGGGTGCCGGACCGGCCATGGGCGGCCATGATGAACGGGAACAGACCTTGAACCAGATCCTGACTGAAATGGATGGGTTTGATCCCTCCACCGGTGTGGTGGTGATGGCGGCCACTAATCGGCCGGAGATCCTGGACAAGGCTCTTATGCGGGCCGGTCGTTTTGACCGGCAGGTGCTGGTGGATAAACCCGACCTCAGGGACCGGCAGGCCATTCTCAGACTGCATGCAGCAAAGCTGGAAATGGGTAAGGATATTGACCTGGCCGTAATTGCCCAGCGTACCCCTGGATTTGTGGGTGCCGACCTGGAAAACATCTGTAATGAAGCTGCCATCCAGGCCCTGCGCCGCAAGGGAAAAGCGGTTACCATGAAAGATTTTGAAGCCGCAATCGACCGGATTATTGCCGGACCGGAGAAGAAGCACCGGGCCCTGAACCTGGAGGAAAAACACCGGGTCGCCTTTCATGAATCCGGCCATACCCTGGTGGCCGAAACCGTACCCACTGGTGAACCCGTGCATAAGGTATCTATTATTCCCCGTGGTATTGCCGCCCTGGGATATACCATGCAGCTGCCTGTTGATGAAAAGTTTCTTTCAACCGAGGCGGAGCTCAAGGATCAGATTGCCATTCTGCTCGGCGGCAGGGTTGCTGAAGAGATCGTGTTCGGAGATATTTCCAGTGGCGCCTCAAACGACCTGGAACGGGCCTCGGAAATTGCCCGCTCTATGATTACCCGGCTGGGTATGAGCAGGAAGCTCGGCCCCATCACTTACGGCAGACGCCAGGAGCTGCAGTATCTCGGGATTCAGGGACAGGAAGAACGTAACTACAGTGAGGCCACCGCCCGGATGATTGATGAGGAAACCCGGCAGATCGTGCAAGAACAGCATCAGATTGCCACCTCCATCCTGAGCGGGAAACGTAAGGTGCTCGATGCGCTGGCTGAGCGTCTGGAGCAGAAGGAGGTCATCAGCGGTGATGAGGTTCAAGAGGTAATGGCCGCGGCCGGTGAGAATACGTAACAGCTCTATGCGGGAAGCTGGTGTAAGTGCTTCGTTTACTCCACTCTTTGTAACTTCTCAATAACTGGTGACAAGTTGCTGTATCTTAGCTTATGGATCGAAGTCTATGCTGACTCCGGCTAAAACATACCGGAATGACGGATTTACAGTTAATTCCGGCCGTCATCCCCGAGTGTAGTTATCGGGGATCCAGGAGTTTTACCATCAGTTTTTGAGAAGTTACCATTCTTTGTAACTTCTCAATAAGTAGTGTCAAGTTGCTGTATCTTACTGTATGGATCCCGGCTAACAACATGCCGGGATGACGGAGCTGTTTGCAATTACGATCGTCATCCCCGAATGTAGTTATCGGGGATCCAAGCGTTTTACCAACACTTTTTGAGAAGTTACCATTCTTTTTGATAACACTTCGGGATAGAAGCGGAATAATAATTTGACCGGGAGACGACCATGTTCGCCAACCGATATATGTTACGTTCACTTCCCCAGCCTCTTGCCGGGCTGGCGGAGCTGGCCATTGATACCCGCTGGAGCTGGAATCATGCCAGTGATGTCCTCTGGAAGACGATTGATGCCGGACTCTGGGAGGCAACAGGCAACCCCTGGTTTGTACTTGAAAGTGTCGGCCAGGACCGCCTTGCCGAGCTGGTTGAAAACAAAGCCTTTCTGGCACAGCTTCGAGAACAGATTGAGCGGCGTACCGCTGCTCTCAGTCGGCAGCCATGGTTTGCCGCCAGACATGGGGATGCCCGGCTTCAGGCCATTGCCTATTTCAGTATGGAATTCGGGCTTACCGAGGCGCTTCCCCTGTACTCGGGTGGTCTTGGTATCCTGGCCGGAGATTACCTGAAAACTGCAGGTGATCTTGGCCTTCCAGTTTATGGAATCGGCCTGCTTTATCAGCAGGGATACTTTCGCCAGTCAATTGATGCAGCCGGCAAACAGAGCGAATTCTATCCCTACAACGATCCGGCAATCATGCCGATTATGCCTCTGCGTGATAAAAATGATAACTGGGTAAAGGTAGAAGTTGCGCTGCCCGGCCGCATTCTCTCTCTGCGTGCCTGGGAAGTGGTTGTTGGCCCGATACGTCTTTATCTGCTGGACTCCAATGATCCGCTCAACACACCGAGTGACCGTGGTATTACTGAAAAACTCTACGGCGGCAGCCATGAGGTCAGGCTGCAGCAGGAAATTGCCCTGGGTATCGGTGGCTGGCGTCTGCTGGAAACCCTTGGACTCTCATGTGATGTCTGTCATCTGAATGAGGGCCATGCCGGCTTAGCCGTACTGGAGCGGGCCGCTTCCTTTGCAGACACGAACAACACTTCCATTGCAACAGCCCTTGCCTGCACCCGGGCCGGAAATATCTTTACCACCCATACGCCTGTTGATGCGGCCTTTGACCGGTTTCCTGTTGATCTCTTTCTCCACTACAGCCGGGATTATGCCGATAATATCGGTTTAGACTCCAGGCAGCTTCTTGCCCTTGGTCGCATTGACGGCAGTGATGACAGCGCCCCGTTTAACATGGCTTACCTGGCGTTGCAGGGGTGCTCTGTTATTAACGGCGTCAGCCGGCTGCACGGGCGGGTCAGCCGTAAAATATTCCAACCCCTTTTTCCGCGCTGGCCGCAGCGACAGGTCCCTATTACCTATGTGACCAATGGTGTCCACATGCCTTCCTGGGATTCTGTTGTAGCGGATACACTCTGGACGGATACCTGCGGCAAGAGACGCTGGCAGGGTGCTCTGGAAACCATGGAAGAACAGATCGGCGGTCTCAGTGATAATGAACTGTGGGAGTTTCGTTCTAAAAATCGACAGGCACTTATCGACTTTGTCCGGCAGCGAATTGTTCGCCAGCGTGAGTCCATGGGGCTGGCCAGAGATAAAAATGCTGTTCCCGAGAATGCACTCCTGGATCCCAATGCCCTGACAATAGGTTTTGCCCGTCGGTTTACCTCCTATAAACGGCCAAATCTTCTCCTCCATGACCCCGAGCGGTTGGCTGCTCTGCTCAGCAGTTCCGACCGTCCGGTCCAGCTTATTATTGCCGGTAAAGCTCATCCCCGTGACCTTGCCGGCAAGGAGTTGATACGGCAGTGGATCAGTTTTGCTCTTCGTCCTGATATCCGCGGCAAGGTTATTTTTCTTGAGGACTATGACATAGAGGTTGCCGGGAAAATGGTCCAGGGAATGGACCTTTGGATAAATACCCCCCGTCGACCATGGGAAGCCAGCGGAACCAGCGGTATGAAGGTCCTGGTTAATGGCGGACTGAACCTGTCGGAACTGGACGGCTGGTGGGCCGAGGCCTGGTGTACCGAGGTGGGGTGGGCACTGGGTGATGGTCGTGAGCACGATCATGATACGGCTTGGGACGCAAAAGAGGCGGATCAACTGTACCGGATCCTTGAGGACGAGGTTATTCCCACTTTTTATAACCGGGATGAACACGGGATTCCCAATCTCTGGGTGGCCAGGATGTGGGCCTCCATGTCCCGGCTTACCCCGCAGTTTTCTTCCAATAGAATGGTCAGGGAATATGTGGAAAAGCTTTATCTGCCCGCAGCAGAGGACTACGAGAGGCGGAGCAGGGAGGGGGGG
>WFRY01000235.1 GCA_015486315.1 Desulfobulbaceae bacterium | reverse complement strand
GGCGTGAACTACTCCATAACCCACAGCTGCTATGACCCCCGGGGTGAACTTGCCTGCGGCCGCTGTGATGCCTGCAGGCTCAGACTCAAAGGATTTGCCGAGGCAGGGATAAAAGATCCGATACAATATGTGGGAAATGAATAATAATATCCTGGGGTATGCACTTGACTCCAGCACATACCATATTTTGTGGTTGATGGTGTCTTTTGGATCGAAGTCTACGCTATCTCCGGCCAACAGCATGCCGGAATGACGGATTTGAAGATATTTCCGATCGTCATCCCCGAATGTAGTTATCGGGGATCCAGTCTTTGTACCACCACGTATTAAGAAGTTACGAGTTATCCTGAATACAGATCTTGTAAGATATTTCGTAACTGCTCAAGGGGTACGTGATGAGGCTCAGCAGACCATCGTAATGGTAACTGCTGTGAGTAGTTACTACTAAAGTATATTATGGGTTATCCGTCCCCCAACCAGAGTGAGTACGGCCCGTCCCTGCAGCTTCCAGCCCAGAAAGGGCGAATTCTTGCTCTTGGATACTACCTGATCTTCGGTATAGGTAAATTCAAGATCCGGGTTAATCAGGGTAATATCGGCTGCTGCTCCGGGGTGTAATGTACCCGCCGTAATCCCAAGAATCTTTGCAGGGTTGACCGACATCAACTCTATCAACCGCTGTTCATCAATGAGGCCGTCCCGTACCAGGGCCATGGAGAGGGGCAGCGAGGTCTCCAGACCGATAATACCGTTCATGGCCCGGTCAAACTCCACCTCCTTTTCCAGGATGGAGTGGGGAGCATGATCTGTGGCAATGGCATCAAAGGTCCCATCGGCCAGCCCCAGTCTTATCGCCTGCCGATCCTCTTCAGAGCGCAGGGGCGGATTCATCTTGGCATTTGTGTTATAGCCGTCTACAGCCTCATCGGTCAGCGTGAAATAATGGGGGGTGGTCTCTGCCGTTACCTGCACCCCCCGAGCCTTGGCCGTGCGGATCAGGTCCGTACTCATAGCGGTACTGACATGGGCGATGTGAATTCGTTTGCCGGTATACTCGGCCAGGGCAATTTCGCGATACACCATGATAGACTCGGCAGCAGTAGGGATTCCCTTCAGTCCAAGCCGGGTGGAGACTTCTCCCTCGTTCATCACCCCGCGGCTGAGCGATGGTTCTTCACTGTGGGAGATAACCGCCAGCCCGAAATCACCGGCATATTCCAGGGCCCTGCGCATGAGCTGGCTGTCACGCACCGGCAGACCATCATCACTGACGGCAACAATGCCGGCCTCTTTCATATCACCAAATTCAGCCAGACTGGTTCCTTTGCTGCTCTTACTGATGGCCCCCACAGGATAGACCCGGCAGGATCCTTTTGCGGCCCGGGTAAGAATCAGACTGGTCACGGCCCGGGAGTCATTGACCGGTCTGGTGTTCGGCATACAGGCCACACCGGTGAAACCACCTGCAGCTGCCGCCCTGGTACCCGTCAGTATATCTTCCTTATACTCTTCACCCGGCTCACGCAGATGGACATGCATATCGATCAGACCCGGCACCACCCAGCAGCCATGTGCATCTATTTCCCGTATATCTGCCGGTATCCCCCCGGCAGGATCAGCAATACACCCGTCCACAACCAGCAGGTCTCCCTGCTCGTCAACAGTAGCTGCCGGATCAATAATCCGGCCATTCTTTATCAACAAAGACTCCGACATGCCGCCCTATCCTTGCCCATCGCCACAGGCATAAACGCAAACCTTTCAGCTGATACCTTCTACCTGTTTCCTCAACTGTTCCCCATCACCAGATACAACAACGCCATCCGCACCGCCACACCATTTGTAACCTGATCCAGAATCACGGATCTGGGACCGTCAGCCACATCCGGCATCAACTCTATACCACGATTGATAGGCCCGGGATGCATGATCAGGCCATCGGGTTTCGCCCAGGAGGCGACCTCCCTGGTCACGCCATAATACAGGGCATATTCTCGAAAAGAGGGCAGAAGTGGATCATTCTGACGTTCCTTCTGAATACGAAGCGTCATGACAACATCAGCATCCTGCACCGCCTCTTTCAGGCTCGTGCACACCGTTGCCCCCAACTTATCCAGATCAGGGGGAATAAGGGTTGACGGTCCATGAACAAACACCTGCGATCCCATCCGGGTGAAACCGAGAATATCGGAATGGGCCACCCGGCTGTGCAGGATATCCCCGATAATAGCAATCTTCAGACCATCCAGCCTTCCCTTGTGCTCACGTACAGTCATCATGTCCAGTAGACCCTGGGAGGGATGCTCATGGGTACCGTCCCCCGCATTGATTACAGCTGCATCAACATAACCGCTCAACATATGCGGAGCACCGGAAAAGGAATGACGGATGATGATTATATCCGGGTGCATGGCCGCAATATTGAGGGCGGTATCAATGAGGGTTTCCCCCTTGGTGGCTGAACTGGTGGAGGCGGAGATATTAAAGGTGTCCGCACTCATCCTTTTAGCTGCAACCTCAAAGGAGAGACGGGTGCGGGTGGAGGGTTCAAAAAAAAGGTTGATAATGGTATTGCCGCGCAGGGTCGGCACCTTTTTAATGGGACGGGCGGAAATTTCTTTAAAAGACTCTGCTGTCGTTAATATATGATCGATATCATCTGCAGAGAGATGATCTATGCCAAGGATATGCCGATGAGAAAAAAAATATCCGGTAGCCATGCGTATTCAGATTATCAGTGAAGAATGTCTCCGATCCTGCCCCAGCGAATAGAGGTAAATCGATCAACAGATAACAAAGGTTTCTGCACATCCCAGGACCAGTATACTATAAACGCCTTACCCCGTACAGCCTTGAGATCGACAAAGCCCCAGAACCGACCGTCAAAGGAGTTATCCCGGTTATCTCCCATGACAAATATATGATCATCGGGCACGGTCACGGGTCCAAAGTTGTCCCGCGGACTCGCAGAGGCGGGAAGAACACGGGGGTCGGTGTACACCCCGTATTTATCAGCAAATGGTTTGCCGTTGATATAGACCTTTTTCCGGCGCATCTCCACAGTATCTCCGGCAACAGCTATGACCCTCTTAATATAATCAAGCTTGGGATCTCTGGGAAATTTAAAGACCACAATATCATTTGGCTTAGGATCATTAATCGGGACCAGGATGGTACCGGAAAAGGGTATTTTGACCCCGTAAATAAATTTATTCACCAGAATATGATCACCAATCTGCAGGGTCGGCAACATGGACCCGGACGGGATCTTAAAGGCCTGAACAATAAAGGTACGGATAAACAGGGCAAGGACGAGAGCAATGATAATGGCTTCTGCGTATTCCCGAAAGGTTGACTTCTTTTTACGTGTTTGCAGATAGGTCATACGGACAGCCTCACTCAAGTAATAAATTAAATAACGTGCCAAAACTATACGAAAGACAAGATAAATTCAACAATCTTTTAATGAATCATCATTCATAAAACATACAAAATATGCCAATTCAGATAGATAGACCACAATATATGGTATACAAAAACGTAATTCGACTCCTTATCTGTCTGTTTTTTAAACAAGAAATTTAAAAAAATGCAGGCTTCCCTTGACAAAGGTTTATTTCTGTGACTTTATAATAATACATGTACAAAAATTTATACTTGATAAGCGGACTCTCCACTGTAAGTGCTTGAGAGCCTAAAAAATATTTCACCCGTAGAACTGAGCATGGCAAAAAAAGAAAATCTCATCATTGGAGTTGATATCGGCTCGCATGCTGTGAAGGTCTGCCAGCTCCAGAAAGCAGGCAGCGACTATCGGCTACTTGCCGTCGGCAGTGCCGCTATTACTCCCGGAGCAGTGGAAGACGGAGTTCTGCAGGATCCGGAAGAGGTAGCAAACGCCATCAGCGAGCTGTTTAAGAATCTGAAAATAAAGAATAAACGGGTCGGTATTTCCATTTCAGGTTATTCAGTCATTGTCAAAAAAATCAATCTCGACGTGATGACTGATGAAGAGCTTTCCGACTACATTGCCGAAGAGGCGGAACAGTACATTCCCTTTGACATTGAAGATGTTTACCTGGATTTCCAGGTAATAAAATCAGATCGTGAGGATAATGACCGCTGTGAAGTCATGCTGGTGGCTGCAAAGAAAGAAGTCATTGACGACTATCTGGATCTGCTGCAGGAGCAGAAGCTGCTTCCGGTGCTGGTGGACGTCGACGGCTTTGCCCTGGAAAATATCTGGGAAAATGCTTCAAGCAGTAGAGGCAACGTTGCTCTGGTCGATATCGGGGCCTCCAAGATGAACATCAATATCATTGCCGATGGTTCGTCGGTACTGGCCCGGGATGTTGTCGTGGGCAGTGAACAGCTCACCGACCAGATTGCCGGTGCTCTGGAAATAGAATTTGAAAAAGCTGAAAAATTAAAACTGGGGCAGATTCCGGCTGGTGAATACCAGGAAGAACTGGAGGAAATATTCACCCAGACCTGTACCCAATGGGTGCTGGAAATCAAAAAGGCTATTGACCTGTACCTGTCGAACAATCCGGACAAACCACTTGCTACCCTGGTTCTCAGCGGTGGAGGATCCAAAGTTCGCGGCCTTAAAAAATACATTGCCGATGAGACAGGTCTGGAAGTGGTTGCCTTTAATCCCTTTGCCAACATGACGCTGAACGAAAAAAAGATTGACCGGGAATACCTTGAAGCCATAGCTCCGGAAATGGCTATTGCGGCAGGACTGGCCATTCGCCCGGCTGAGTTTTAACATGGTACATATTAATCTCCTGCCGGTAAGGCAGATCAAACAAAAGGCGGCGGCCAAGCAACAGCTTGCCACGACATTTCTTTTCTTTCTCCTGCTGCTGGCTGTTCTGGGCGTTGTCGGCTTTTTCCAGAACAGCAGGGCGACTGCGCTGCAAAACGATATCAGCCAGCTGACCAAGGCAAAACAGCGCCACGCCAAAACCCTGGCCCTGATAAAAAAACTGGAAAAAGACAAGGCCCTTATAGAAAAACGAATAGCCATTATTAAACAGCTGAAAAAGAGTTCGTCCCTGACCGTGCATATTCTTGACGAGGTGGCCGATGTCACCCCGTCCGACCGAATATGGCTGACCTCGCTCACCCAGAGCGGAGCCGGTCTCAAGCTTGCGGGGATGGCCCTGGACAACAGAACTATTGCCCAATACATGGAGGACCTTAAAACCTCTCCGTACATATCAAATGTTAACCTGGCAAGTTCATCCCTGAAGACCTATGCCGGGCGGAACCTTAAAGCCTTTTCACTGTCCTGTTCCACTGGTGTACCAAGTGAAAAAAAGGCCGAAAATTCAGAAAAAAAATAAACGGCTCAAATAATTATGGCACCTGCCGGCTCGTCCACACAATTCGATACCTTTGTCAGCGACAAGTACATTCCACTTGAGCGGAAGGTAAAAATCTTCCTGGCGGTTCTTCTCTTTGTCCTGCCGGTGGTCCTTTTCTATTTCCTATTTTATTCGCCGAAGCAGGATAAAATAAAAGGACTGGAAGCAAAAAAAGTGTCCCTGGCAGCCGAGGTCCAACGAGCCGAAAAGGCCGCTAGAAATCTACAGAAATACAAGGACGAGGTTGCTGACGCCAATAAACGATTTCAGGAAACAGCCATTGTTCTGCCCAAGAAAAAAGAGATCCCGAATTTACTGCGCAACATATCAGATCTTGGAAAAGGCGCGGGCCTGGACTTCCTCTCCTTTAAACCGGGCAGCGAAGTCCCGAAAGATTTTTACGCCGAGATTCCGATCAATATCTCCATTCGTGGTCCTTACCACAACATGGGCTACTTCCTTGATCAGGTCAGTAAACTGGATCGAATCGTCACTGTAGATAATATAAAGATGGGCTCACCCAAAAGGGAAGGCGGTGAAATGCTCTTAAACTCCAGCTGCCGCCTGGTGACCTATCGATTTACCAATACCCAGGTCAGCAAGCCTGATAAGAAAAAAAAGAAAGGTAGAAAATAGGATCCATTGCTATGCATAGTATCCCTAACATCAACAGTTATTGCTTTGCACTTCTCATTGCAGCCGGACTGTTTTCCGCCCCGGTAACAGCAACGGAAAACATCACGGCTCCGGTCGACCCCGGTCAGCCGGCGGGAGTAGATGCGGAAGCGCCTCTTCAGCAGTATGAATATCAGCTTGAAGGCAGGTCGGATCCTTTTGTGCCGTTTATTTCCGCTAAAGTAGCCACCCGGAAAATCGGTTCGGATGATATCATTGACGAAGATGTAGAGTTGACCGGTATGCGCCAGTTCGAGCCGGGCCAGTTGACCCTGGTTGCGGTGCTCCAGTCCGGTAGCAACAATATAGCCATGGTTGAAGATGTAACGGGCAGAGGCTATATCCTCAATAAAGGTATGCCCATCGGCAGACGTGGTATTGTCACAAATATAAATATTGAGGCAGAGCAGGTCACAGTCACTGAAACCGCTCACACGCGAGCCGGCAGAAAACTTGAAAACGAGATCGTCATGCGCCTGAATAAAGAGGGAGATAAATAAACATGCTTCACTTCGTTTCGCTCAGCCGTAGAAACGGCGGCAAGCTGATATACTTCAGCTTCTTTATTGTAACAGCGTTGCTGTTGTCCGGCATCTCCACCTCGGTTGCCGCACAGACTGATCAGGGTGGGAAAAACATCATCTCCAGGGTGATAACCAATTATAACGATAATAATCTTGCCTTGAAGATCCATGGTTCAATGGTGCCGACCTATACGATCTATGAGCTTTTCAAGCCGTCCAGAATCGTGGTTGATATTGCCGATGCCGAGGTCAAAAACCCGGCGGCTCTTGACCTCCCGGAAGACCTCGGTATAGCTCTTGCCACAAAATCAATCCAGGACGTCACGCCAAACCTGACCCGCTTTGAGTTTACTCTGCCGCATTCCTATTCTTTTACGACCAGACAAGAAAACAATGATATAATTATTACCATTGATGGATTCGGCAAAAGTCAACAGGATGAGGATCAGAAAGCAGGATCAACTGTAGCCGCAGCCCCTGCACATCAGACTAAAACAGTTGCGCCCAAACAATCCATTGAAAGTCAGCTGCCCGAGGTCAACCCCTTGCAGCCATCCGGAACCGTGGCAACAGATGAAGCAGGCGATACTTCTACCCTGCAGGACTCCTTTAACTTTTCCGGCTACAATAAGGCTCGAATCACAGTTGATTTCTACAAAATCGATCTGCACAATGTCTTTCGCCTGCTGCGGGAAGTCAGTGGTGTAAACATTGTCGTTGATGAATCGGTCAAGGGGTCTTTAACCCTTGCCCTAAATGATGTTCCCTGGGATTTTGCCCTGGATATCATCCTGAATCTTAAAGACCTCAGAAAGGAAGAGCGTTTTAACACCATCGTTATTTATCCTAAGAGCAAGGAATTCAACTGGCCTGAACGGACTGAAGACAACCTGAGCTTTGAAGCTGACCCGGAAGTGGCTGAGCAGGAAGCCCTTATTATACAGCGGCAGGAAATCCTTCCGCAACAGATTGTAGATGCCAAGAAATTGATCTCCAAGGGAAGAAAGGCTGAAAAACGAGGCGATATTGAAACAGCTGTTCAACTTTACGAGCAGGCCTTGCAGAAATGGCCCAAGAACAGCCGGTTAGCAAATAAAATCGCCGCAATATATCTTGTCCAGCTTCGCCAGAATGCAAAGGCCGCCTATTTTGCCGATAAGGCACTATCTGTTGACAGTAAAAACAGCAGTGCCGCCCTGAATGGGGCCATTGCCCACGCCAATATGCAGGAAAATTCCATTGCCCAGCAGTATTTTGATCAGAGTATCAGTACGGGCAAGCCGTCGAGTGAGGCATTACTCAGCTATGCAGCCTTCAGTGAAAAGCTGAATCATTATGATGCCGCCGTCAAACTGCTTTTAAAACACGACGCTATCTATGGACAGACCCTGAACTCAATGGTTGCTCGTGCCCGTTGCCTTGACAAAAAGGGAGATCATGAAACAGCAACCGAGGTTTACCAGGCAATCCTGTTAGCTGGTTTCCGAGTACCACCGGATCTGAGGAAATATATAACCGGCAGAACGACACTCAATCAAACCATGTAAGCTGATTCGACGGCATATCGAGGATATAAACCATGAAATGTACCACCCGCTCTCTCACCTGTTTTCTTGCTGCCCTGGGCATATTGCTGCTCTGCTCGTGTGTTCATAATGACACGCAGACAGAAAATCCGGAGCCGACAACAGAAGACCTTATTGCTCAGGCTACTGCTGATCCCACACCGCCTGCACCGGCCCAGTTACCGGTTCGATACCAGAACCCGGGTTTCATTACCGCCGACGATACCAGTGTAGATGACGAATTTGCCGAGGATCAGGAGTATGCCGTCAAGGTTGGAGCCAACATCCGTTCCACCCGTGGACCGCAACCGCTCTGGGATATTCTCAAAAGACTTGCCGGTCTGAAAGGCATGAGTGTCAGCTGGTCCAGTGATGTTAAACAGGATGTTCTGGTGGACGTGGACATCAATGCCAATGACAACTACTCCGAAGCCATTGACAATCTACTGCGCCAGGTTGATTATTTCCACGAAATTCAAGGCCAGACCATTGTTGTCAAATACAAAGAGACCAAGACCTACCATGTTGCCATGCCGTTTACCCACCAGGTCTACGAAACAGCCACAGGCGGTAATATTTTAGGCAGCAGTGAGGAGGCTTCAAGTATTGAAGGCACAATCCGCCTGGACAGCAGGGCCAATGAATTTGATATCTGGAAAAACATTCAGGAAAACCTGGATTCAATTATTGCCACCTGGTCAACAACAACTACAGCACCCGAGCTTCCAGCTGTTCCTGCAGCTCCTGCTCCCGGAGAGAATGAAGCTGCTGCCCAGGTAACGCGCCAGACTTCAACAGGCGGCAATACCTATACCATTGATAAACCGGTCGGCCTGATTACCGTTCAGGCCCCAAGACCCCTGCAGGAAAGAATAGAATCCTATCTCGATGGTATTGAGAAAGAACTGTATAAACAGATTGCGATAGAGGCAAAAATTGTTGAGGTTCAGCTCAATGACTACTCCTCACTCGGTATTAACTGGCATACCCTGATAGACAACTTAACATTTGGCGGTTCTATGAGCCTGACCAAATCTTATGACAAGTTGACAACTGATAATATAAACTCTTCCTTTGGTAAGGATACGTCATATGACAGAACAAAAACCAATACGCTGGAAAATAGCAACACCCGAAGTAATACGCTAACAAATACCGAAGATAACAACTTAACCTCAAACTTTACGAATGGCAGCACAACGTCCGGAGCCGACGGTTCTGTTACCAATGATGATGGCGTGCTGAGTCATGCTGGAGACGCACTTACCGGGTACTTGGCGGAATCTGTTTCAGGAAACAGCTCCAGCGATACGTCCAGTGATACGACCACTAATGTCCTCTCTTCTACGACTTCAGCCCTGACCACTGCTGCAACCATTATTACCAGCGGTGCTTCAAACTCAGCTGGAGGTCTTCTTTCACTGGCAACCTTTAATTTTAACGACTTTATTCATGCCCTCAGTCAACAGGGTGCAACGACTATACTTGCCAACCCCAAGCTCAGTGTTATGAACGGCCAGCCTGCCATCATTACAGCAGGTAGAAATGTTACGTACATTGATCGAGTTGAATCAACACAGTCTGGGACAGGTGATAATTCAAATACTACCTATAGCGTTGAAACAGCGCGTATCCTTTCAGGTGTTGGCCTATCCCTGACCGCTATTATTAACAATGATAATGAAATTGTACTGGATTTAGTACCCGTTACATCGGTGTTACAGGATCCCATTCATTACCGAGAAGGTCCGTGGGGGGAAGTCGGCCTGCCCGTGGTCAACATCCGTGAAATGAACACAACGGTCAAAGTGCATGACGGTGAGATGCTGGTCATTGGCGGTCTTATCAGTACAGCAGAAGAGACCAGGGGAGAAAATCTCTTTCCCGGACTGGCAGATGTACCTG
>WFRY01000234.1 GCA_015486315.1 Desulfobulbaceae bacterium | reverse complement strand
TGGCTGAACACTTCTTTACATTTGCAATCCCGACCACACCTCTGTAATTACCTCTTGCCGGAAAACGCTTGTAGCGCAATGCTTTCAGTCGAATACATGAAAGATTATTGATTTTCTGCCTGCTGTTTTGTAATTATAGTATTTGTTGTCCGGGCTATTTTCTTGGCAGAGAATATGGTGTATGCTTGGACCGGTTTGAGGTGATTATTGCTAAGAAACCAGTCGCCGAAGGCGACGGTGAGTGTAAAAGGGGGGCAAAATTCACTGGCTCACCAACCTTTTTTCTTTCCCGGTCCCTCGGCTCAAAAGCGAATACTTATCATCCCACAGCATTTATATGAACTTGACCTGTGCCTGCGCTTGAGAAGGGAAGGGGTTGAAAATGTGTTTACTCCCTTTTGCAGGGCAACCTGTAGTGATAGGCAGAATACAAATGCTGTATCTGAACAATGTCCTCGGGAAAGAACCTTGTTCCAGGAGAGGTGGCGGGCCATACTTATCCATCATCCTTATTTATATGAAAGTACCTTCTCTGGCTATGATGTTTGTGGCTTCTTTCATCGTTCGTTGTGGCTGTGTCCGGAATTTTGGTCCAGCCATGCTGGTTACAATGAAAACAGACTGTTTGAAGAACAGGGTATTTCCAGAAACCAATGGATGAAATGGGTTGCCGGAGCTATTGAATAGGATCCTTCCTCAATAGTTACTTGTCTATAACTATATGCTATTGCAGTATTATTGAAACTTCACAATGGTTTTCAGTTCAATAATTTTTCTTTTTCTCTTTTTGCCGGCAACACTTGTTGCTTACTACCTTGGTGGCAAGTATCTTCGAAATATTATCCTGCTGACAGCCAGTTTACTTTTTTACGCCTGGGGGGAAGGGCAATATGTGTTGCTTATGCTGGCCTCCATCGGCGTGAACTTTATTTTTGGGCTGTTGCTGGACCGGCAGGCATCGACGCGCACTCGAAAGATTGTTATATCAGCTGGGATTGTTCTTAATCTTGGCTTGCTGGGATTTTACAAGTACGCAGATTTTCTGTTGGCTAATTTTAATCAGCTTGCTCCGGTTCTCCATTTATCTCCAATTGTCAGTGGACCAACGCACCTGCCCATTGGGATCTCTTTTTTTACCTTTCAAGCCATATCTTATATTATTGATGTGTATCGCCAGGAAACTTCTGTCCAGAAAAACCTGATACATCTTGGTCTCTATATTGCTTCGTTTCCACAGCTCATTGCCGGTCCGATCATCAGGTATCATGATGTTGCCAGGCAGATTATAACCCGCACCCATACCCTTGAGAAATTTTCTTATGGAGTGGAACGGTTTATTTTCGGGCTGGGAAAAAAAGTGCTTATTGCCAATGTGATGGCCGAGATGGCGGACCATATTTTCAATGCGCCCATTGTCCAGCTTTCAGTGTTTGAGGCGTGGTTGGGGATTCTCTGTTATGCCATGCAGATTTATTTTGATTTTTCCGGTTATTCCGATATGGCCATCGGGCTGGGGTATATGTTCGGATTCCGTTTTCTGGAAAACTTCAATTATCCATATATTTCCCGCTCGATAAGAGAGTTTTGGCGTCGCTGGCATATCTCACTCACAAACTGGTTCCGGGATTATCTGTATATTCCCCTGGGGGGGAATCGTAAGGGAGAGGTACGAACCTATTTAAACCTGCTGTTAGTTTTTCTGCTCTGTGGTTTCTGGCATGGCGCCAGCTGGAATTTTATTGTGTGGGGGCTGTTTCATGGTTTTTTTCTGGCTCTGGAACGGTGGCGTTTATCGGGTATTCTGGAGAAATGGCCTCTTTTTTTTCAACATCTCTATGTTGGGCTTATTGTTCTAGTGGGCTGGGTTTTTTTTCGTCTGGAAAAACTTTCCGACGCAGTTGCCTACCTTGGCGCAATGCTGGGCATTGGTACCTCTCCCCAGATTAATCCCTGGGTTTTATACAAGATGGACAGTCTTATTTTTTTTACCCTTGCGGTTGCTCTTATCGGATGCCTGCCTGTTTATCCGGCAATCTTGGACACAATCGGTCGAAAAAAAGTTTTTATGCAGCAGAGTAACTTGATCACCTATTCGACAGCACAGATCGTTAAAGTTGGTGGACTGGGCGTGGTTTTCATACTTTCGTTGCTGTCGCTGGCATCAGGTGCCTACAATCCTTTTATCTATTTTCGTTTCTAATGGATGCCACAAGGGGAAGAAAATTTGCTCAGACCGCACTGATCGCAATATTTGTGCTTGTTCTTGGCATTGAGTTTATTGGAACTGTTTTTTCTGAAAAAAAAGAATTTTCTTGGACTGAAAAACGGATACTTGCGTCCCAGCCGGACTTTCATTGGACCAGGGAATCATTGCAGGCTTATCCTGAAGCATTTGAAAAGTTCTGGAAGGATCATTTTCTGTTGCGAAAGCAGATTGTTGCTCTTAATTCTTTTCTGCGGATTTGGCTTTTTAACAGGTCGCCAACATTTATAACAGTTCCCGGCAGAGATCAATGGTTTTATATGGTTGGAGATTGGGCGTTGCAGGATTATGTCGGCACGATTCACATGACACCGCAAGGCCTTTCTACCTGGAAGCATGTAATCGCACAGCGCCAACAATGGGTAAGTACCTGGGGTGGGCATTATCTGCTGGCTATTGCCCCGAATAAGATGATGGTGTATCCGGAAAATCTTCCCCTTCGTTTGCGTCGTAATCGTGGTACGACAATGCTGGATGCCTTAAATACTTACCTGCTGGATTCCCCTTTACGAGAGAATCTACTCGATTTACGCGGAGTTCTGCAGCGGGAAAAGATGGAGCGGCAAGTCTACTACAAAACAGATACCCATTGGGATAGTTATGGAGCCTATAACGCGTATCGTGAAATTATTAGGAGGATCCAAAAGTGGTATCCTGAAGTTAAACCTCTTCAGTCTGACCGGTTACGTTTAGAAATTGAGTCTGGAAAAAGTGGAGACCTTGCCCTGTTGATGGGGCTATCGGGAATAATAAAAGAGAAGGTTGAAGAGTGGACAGTGGTGTCACCATGTGCCGATCCGAAAAATCAACCAATGATACTGCCTTTTTTGCAGGAAGAACAGTATCCACTGAAAAATGGCTGCAACCAGGGGGCGAAGTTGCGTATTCTCGTGATTTCTGATTCCTTTGGAAATTCCTTGCGCCAATATCTATCGGAAACGTTTCAGGAGGTTATTTATGATTCGTCAATTGAGTTTAATGATTTGGAAGAATTTATAGCAGAATATGAGCCTGAAATAATTTTGCATCTCCATGTTGGCAGGTTTATGGATAAGGCCTTTGTCGTTGATCCTCTACTTGATAAAGACGCTGTCAGATAAGTGAAGCTCCACCGGCAGAGCCGGTGGAGCTTCACTCATGCAGTGTTGTTCAGGTTGGTTTTACGAGGTCTGTAACCTTCACTGGTTGGAATTTTGTTACATATGATCAGGAAATATCTCAAATTTCTTGCTCCTTAAATTGTGTATAACTTTGGCAGCTATAACCTCAACCTCCACGATGCCTACGCCCTTGTTGTGAGGGACTTGTCCTGGGAACGAGAATGACAAAACTGGATATAATTGGTATATTGTTTTTATGAGTTCTATCAACGAAATACTACAAGAGGCTATTCAGCTGCCCGAGGACCAGCGTTTCACCTTGGTTCACAAGTTACTCACTGTTGGGGAACCCCACCCGTCTGACGATGTTATGAGTGCCTGGGACATGGAAATCCGAAATCGTATCGAGCGATATGATCGTGGAGAATCCCATTCACGTACTGCCTGTGAAGTTTTCAAAGATCTTGATGACCATTTAACAACATAACCGTCGAGTTTCTTGAGGAGGCCGAGGCGGAGCTCTTTGAAGCAGTGTTGTGGTATGAATCCAAAGAAGCTGGATTAGGAAAACGCCTTCGAAGTGAAGTTGCGGGTGTTATAGATAGTCTGTCATGGCTGAACACTTCTTTACATTTGCAATCCCGGCCACACCTCTGTAATTACCTCTTGCCGGAAAACGCTTGCAGCGCAATGCTTTCAGTCGAATACATGAAAGATTATTGACTTCCTGCCTGCTGTTTTGTAATTATAATTATAGTATTTGTTATCCGGGGCTATTATCTTGGCAGGGAATATGGTGTATGCTTGGACCGGTTTGAGGTGATTATTGCTAAGAAACCAGTCGCCGAAGGCGACGGCGGGTGTAAAAGGGGGGCAAAATTCACTGGCTCACCAACCTTTTTTCTTTCCCGGTCCCTCGGCTTAAAAGCGAATACTTATCATCGTAAAAGGGGGGCAAAATTCACTGGCTCACCAATCTTTTTTCTTTCCCGGTCTCTCGGCTCAAAAGCGAATACTTATCATCTCATTGCCTAATTGTTGTTTGCCGTTATCATGGGGATTATTCTATGCCAGTTTCACAGGCCGTTCGTTCCGGTGGAGTCTTTATTGTTCTGCTCTTTGTCAGCGTTTTGTTTCTCCCTCTCACCTCTTTTTCCGCCTCTGCCGGCGCCGGAATAAAGCCTGCAATCCCTGAAGAACTGCAGCCATGGGTTCCCTGGGTGCTGCACGATCAGGAAGAAAAGACCTGCACCCTTGAGGCAGCCGGAAGCGGGAGGAGATATTGCAGCTGGCCGACGCGGCTTGAACTGAACGTAACCAGTCATGGTGCGTCATTTAACCAGGAATGGGTTGTAGAGGTCGGAGGGTTGGTCGCTCTTCCCGGAAATGTTCCCTACTGGCCGGAAAATGTTCGGGCAAATGACAAAAAGCTTGTTGTAACCAGCCGTAACGGCCGTCCGGTCGTCTGGCTTGATCCCGGTAAATACCGGCTTTCCGGTACCTATACCTGGCAGAAACTTCCTGATCATCTGTTTGTTCCTCCTGAAACCGGTCTTGTCCGTTTAATTCTGCAGGGAAAGGAAATAAAAAATCTCCAGCTTGATGAGCAGGGACAGCTCTGGTTCAAGCAGATTAAAAAACCGGTTAAGGAGAACGAGAACAGTCTGACCGTCCAGGTTTTTCGCAGGATTGATGACGCTGTTCCACTGCAGCAGCAGCTGCACATCCTGCTGGTTGTGTCCGGCAGTCCCAGGGAGGTGACTCTTGGGCTTGAAACCGGGGGGGATTTTGTCCCCCTCAGGCTGAAATCACCTCTTCCCGTGCGTCTGGATAAGCAGGGAAGGATGCAGCTCCAGGTACGGCCCGGGCAGTGGCAGATCAGCTTGACCCTGCGAAATACGGCTGCCCGTTCCCCTGAAAAAATTTCCCGGGGCAGTATTGACGGCATCTGGCCCGAGCAGGAAATCTGGGTTTTTCATGGCAATCCCAGGCTGCGGCAGATACAGATTCAGGGACTTGCTCCTGTTGAT
>WFRY01000233.1 GCA_015486315.1 Desulfobulbaceae bacterium | reverse complement strand
ATCCCGTTCAATACCTGTTATCAGGGCATAGACCAGCATCTGCGGTTCCTTTGCCGCCACCAGCACCAGGTCGCCTTCTTCAGTGGTATCTTTAAAAGGAACATGTTTTTTTAACTCAGCAACTAATTTTTCCATGTCTGTTTCCGTTATGATCTGTAAGCGCTTCAGGATTCTTTAAAAAACCGTAACTGTTCAGGAGGGTGTCTTGCAAGTTTTCTCCACCGAACTGAATAGTAATAGTTACGGAATATCAATTACATGCCTGTGCTTATCTTTATCGCATTCCTTAACCTTGAACGAAAATCCTCATTTCCGGACAGACACGAGATAGCCTTTATTTACCCGATTCGCCTGAACCCGGCCCGGAGACAAGGACAACTGAATCCAGTACGACCTCTCCCGGAGCGGTGTAACTGCGTACGCCCTTTGCCCGAAACATCTTCAGGCCGTCAAGCAGGGGAAGAATCACCTGGTCAATAATAATTTTGCTCTTGCTCCCTGCATCCTCGTCACGGATAGCAATCATGGTACCAGCCCAGGAAGCAAACTCTTTAAGGCCATCGATAATCTCGGCTGTTCTGGCAAAGACAACCAGATTTGACGGCTGCAGCATCCCCATATCCACGGCCTGAAAGAGGTCATCTTTAACCAACCGCTTTGAATTCACCTTGAGAATATCCTCGATCTGTTCCCGACTGTCGGCCATCACCAGAAACCTGTCCAGCAAGGCGTACGAAGGCTGCATCAGCCCATCTGCCGCCATGATTGAAACAACAGGGATGCCTGCCACCTTATCACGTCTGACCGGCAGCCCGGTAATTATTTTTTCAAGCAGTTGCTCTACCATGGCCCGATCAGTCAACTCAACACAGCAACAGATACGGGGTACGGGAAAAAAGCCGGAAGTCCTTATCTCGGCAATCTCAAAACCAAATTCCTGACCAAACAATGACAGAAAATCGTCAATACTCATCCCGGACTGCTTTTCTATCCAGTCCGAGATTCTGCCGGCTGCAGCCAGCTCTTCAGCTGTCCCCCTGGCAAGGGTCTCCTGCCACCAGGCCGGGAGATCAAGCCAGTTACTCCAGAAATAGACAAGGAGATCAGCGGGCATATTAAGCAGATGACGATTCTCCACCGGTGCTCTGGTATAGATGGTTTTCTGGAAAGGCGCCAGCATGTCCGGATCAAACTGGACAATAGAGGTAAATTGCTGAATATTTTCAGACGTTCGATGAAAGAGCACCATTCGTCTGGTTCCAAAAAATTCAGACTGATCATTGCCGGGTTTCCCGTTATGCTCTGAGCTGCGAAACATTTTAAGCAGTGGTTTAAGCCCGCTGAAATCGGCGTATAGAAAAAAATCATCCCGCTTTCGGCCCCGTTTTTTAAGTTGAGCATACTCGCTGTTCATAACAAAACCGGTTCGCTCCTGAATAAGATGCTTCAGCGAGAGATCAATACTGGAATGCACCGTCTCCAGTCCGGGAGATATCACCAGATATCCGTCTACGGAAGCAGCGTAGATGGTCCGGTCACCTTCCAGGGTAAACCTGGTGATGGAAACATCCTGATATGAAAGATCTTCCCGCTTCTCCCGAACCGTAGTTATCAGAGAGAGAAGCCGGGAAAATGCATATTCATGTCTTGGATCAACGACTAAAAGCAGCCTGTCGGCCACTGCCTGCTGCGGTTTACTGGAAAGATCCGCCTGGTCAACCGGGAGCAATGCTGCAACAAACCGCCTGCTGAACATCTCCCGAAACAGGGGGTGCTCCAGAAAATGCGTCACCCCGGCCGCCTGTGCCTGCAACTGGTTCCGTATCTCCTCCGACACCTGCAGCTGTTCCATAACATCCGGCCAGTCAATGGAGGTCAGACTCCGACCGAAGCGAGAGGCAAAAAAACCCTGGACCGTACCGGCAGCATCCGTCCAGTCCAGCATCAACACAGCCTGCTCAGGAACCAGTTCCAGCGGATCTCTTGCCTGCCGCCTGTGAAATGTCAGCAGGTAAACAAGTCCCCCAACCAGAAACAGGGTAAACAACAGAAGAAAAAAATGTTTCATTCAGTCTTGGTCCGTATGTTTATGTATTTGGTTAATATGGAAAAAAGACGGGCTGCATTAACCGGTTTAGCTATGTAGTCATCCATACCTGCCTGCAGGCAGGTATGACGATCATCAGTTCCGGCATGGGCAGTCATGGCAATGACGGGGATATGACAACCGGTCCCCTTTTCCAGTTCCCGAATTTTGCGTACCGCCGCAAAGCCGTCCATCTCCGGCATCTGAATATCCATCAGAATACAGTCAAAGTCGTCATCCTGCCACCGGCGGACAGCTTCCCTGCCGTCGGTGACGGCAACGACTTGAAAACCGGCCTCCTCAAGAACGGCTACGGCAAGGGTTGTATTTATATACTCATCCTCGGCAAGCAGTATTTTTCCACCATATAACGGCAGATCCGGTACATCCAATTCATCTGTTTTTCTGCCAGGGCCCGATACGGTTTTTTCTGCCAGGGCAAAGGGCAGAGAAAAATAAAACCTGGACCCCTTCCCCGGCTCGCTGTCAAAACGGATATCCCCCCCCATAAGCCGGACAAAATGCCTGGAAATAGAAAGCCCAAGCCCGGTTCCTCCAAAACGACGACTATACGAAGAGTCAGCCTGTGCAAAGGCCTCAAATACTGTTTCCCGTTTGTCCGGCTTGATCCCAACCCCGGTATCAATAACCTCAAATAAGAGCTGAACCCTGTTTTCGGTTAACTGCTCCTGCAGGCTGATTCCGACAAGCACCCCACCCTGATCGGTAAACTTCAAGCCGTTGCCCACCAGATTAATCATTACCTGTATCAACCTGTCCTGATCACCTGCCAGCTTATCCGGTACATCATCACCAATATCACAGCGCAGCAGCAGCTTCTTTTTTCGTGCCTGTACCTCCAGGCCGCTTATCACCTCCTGCATGGAGTGACGCAGAGAAAAGGGATAACTTTCAAGCTCAACCTTGCCGACCTCGACCTTGGAGAAGTCAAGGATGTCATTGATAATACGCATCAATCGGCAACCTGACTGCCGGATAAGCTCCAGATAATGAGACTGCCCCTTATCCAGTTCGGTTTTCAACAGCAGTTCGCAGAGGCCGATAATACCATTCATGGGCGTACGTATTTCATGGCTCATATTGGCCAGGAATTCGCTCTTTGCCCGGTTGGCCGCCTCAGCCTCCTCCTTTGCCTTTTTAAGTTGTAATTCAACCAACTTACGCCTGGTTATATCCTGGACGACCCAAACCACCCCATGGGATAAATCCTGCGGCATTACAGCCTTTCCACTCAAGGCACAGTAGATGACAGTGCCGTCTTTGCAGGCCAGCCGGTATTCCAGATATTCCAGATCGCGAATAAGGAGCTGCCGGGCATGCTGTTGAATAAAATGGCGAAAGGACGCTCTGTTTATAAAAAATACAGCAGTCTCGGCATCAATCAGCTCCTCCCGTGAATACCCTAACATTCTGCATAACCGCTCATTTACATTTATAATACGACCATTTCGGACAAAGACGATTCCGACCAGACTGGCACCGAAGATAGACTCCAGTTCCCGGGCCATAAGCACCCGGTCCGCCTCAGCCTTTTGGCCTGCCAATTGTCCCCTGAAAATTTCAGCACTCAGCTGTTCTTCCCGCCTGGACTGCAGGCTCATCCATATCAGCATGGCCCCGACCATTAAACTTAAAAATGACATAAACAGGACAAAGGACAACGGATAGGGGGCGGGCAGAAGAGTAACAACCTGCCAGCCGGGAAGTGTTATCGGCTGTTTATCAACCAGGGCACGTACGGAGGCATAATGAACCAGCCCTTTATCCAGGGAAAAGGGAAGCGGGGTGAAATCGATGGTACCAAACTGGCGGCTGTTACTGAGACGCCGGACAGTCTGAGTGGAGAGATGGCGGGTACTGTTAAATAACCACTTTTTACGACTTGCGGCAAAAACAATCCCGTCCCTGGTCAGCAGCAGGGCATCCTGCCTCCCCTTCAGGGCTGTTAGAAAGGCATCAATGGACTTCAGACTGATCTTAATCACGGCAACCCCGACAGGAACCTCTCCCTCACCGGCATATATGGGTTCGCTGAAATAAATGCCCCTTTTGCCGGTGGTTACGCCTACCGCAGCATAATGACAGGGGTTGCCTTCAATAGCCTCTTTAAAATAAGGCCTGAAGCGATAATTATTGCCGGTCAAGGTCTTGCCGTTGTCAAAGGGAGAGCAGGCAACGACGGTTCCATCTTTATCAAGGATATAGAGAATACATGCAGAAAGGACCTCGCGGGCAGTGGTTAAAATCTTCAGAGCTGCCGGGTCATCAACAGGACGTTTTCCGGTGCAGACTTCCTGTATTTCAACAGAAGGTGCCAGATGCCGGATAGCGGAATCAAAATGTTTCAGGACGATTTCATTGATTTCAAAAGAAAACTGCTCGGTAACGGTTTTCTGTTTGCTATGGTACAAGAGCCGAACGAGCTGATCGCTGCCGAAAATAATACATAGAATTGTAACAAGTGTGAGCGTAGCAATAGCTGCAATACGCAAACGCAGGGGAGCTGCATCCGATGTTTCAATACGATCTGCCGATGGACCGGGGTGTTGATCTTTACTCTGCTGCATAGTCGCTCAGGGGATAAAGGTGAGCGTATTGTTTCACAAATCGGCAAAAATGTCAGCAACTAACAGAAGCTGAGCCCAAAAAAAAGACCGCACCCAAAGGTGCGGCCTTAAAAAAGATCTGAACTGCGGGGTACTTTGCAATGAAACGGTAAGCGCTCCATGAACACCCTGCTGTGCGTACTCAAGTCAAGAGCGTCGGTAATGAAGCGCTTCCCTTAAACGGTGAATTCGGTCAGCCAGAAATCATGCTTGTTGCAAAAGCTGGTGGCATACACTTTTCCCTTATAACCAGCCGGCAGGGCAAAAGAGGATTCCGGTTTATCGGCAGGGGTAAATGTTTTACCGCCGACAACAGTTCCGTCGGCCAGCACCACCGTATGCCGGACAATATAATGTTCTTCGGACATGGGGTGCTTGGTAATCAGAGAAGCTTTTCCCCCCTCAACCGTTACCTCCGGGGCATGACTGCCTACCTTTTTCGCCCACTGGCCGGGTTGATCCTTAGTATACACAACGCCTGCATAGGATGCGGATGAAGCAAAGGCCGTACCGGTGGTAGCAAGCGCAACTGCAGAGGCGGCAACAGCAGTAGTTTTCAGAAAATCTCGTCTGTCGGTCATTATAATTCCTCCTGATAATTGATGAGTGTGTAAAAGTCGGAATCATTAATGTTTGTCATGGTACCGGATACCTGAATCCGTAATGACGAAAAGACGATTCTTACACATTCATCATGATTAAGTTACAATAACAGTTATCAATATACTAAAAAACATATTGATGCAAGGTTTTTATTAGGAATTAAAATTATTATCATAGATTTTCATCAATATAACAACCTTCGTACATCTGATAGTAAGTTACCCGCTTACGCCGGGGCAGGCTTTAACACGGTTTTCCCTGGTCTCTCCCGGTTTCCTGCATTAACTCGGAAAGGGCATCGCTCAACTGTTGCAGGATGTACGGTTTGGTGACAACAGAGGAAAATCCATACCTTCCAAAGTCTGCCATCACCGGATCATTGGCGTAACCGCTTGAAACTATGCCTTTGACATCAGGATTAATAGCAAGCAGGTGCTGCATTGCCTCTTTTCCTCCCATGCCGCCCGGGATAGTCAGGTCCATTATGACAACATCAAACGGCGAACCTTCCTTCCAGGATTTCTCGTATTTTTCAACGGCCTCCCTGCCGTCTGCGGCAAATTCGACCTGATAACCAATTTTATTCAGCAATGCCCCGGACACAGTCCGCACCATCTCCTCATCATCCATGACAAGAATTTTCCCCGAGGCCCTGTGCATGAGCGTTTCCTGTTTCGCCTCCGAGCGTTGTTCCTCCCCGTCGGCTGCAGGCAGGTAAAAGACAAAAACAGTTCCCTCATCCGGCTGCGAGTTTACCGTTATCATACCATTATGCTGCTTTATAATTGAATAGCATGATGCCAGCCCAAGGCCGCTCCCTGCCTGTTTGGTTGTGAAATAGGGGTCAAAAATTTTATTTAAGTGCTTCGTCCTGATACCGATGCCGTGATCCTGAATCGATATTTTCAGATAGTTGCCGGCCGGGAGGGAGAGATTGTCTGCACCGGCCACCGTTACATTATCAGCCCGGACAGAAATATTGCCTCCTTCCGGCATGGCCTGACAGGCATTAATGACCAGATTGTTGATAACCTGGCTGATCTGACCGGCATCAATATCAGCCGCCCGGAGATCCGGATCAAGTGCAAGCTGACTTTTAACGTTGGCCCCCCGCAGGGAGAAATCAACCGATTCTTTAATAATATCATCAAGAGCGGTAATCTTCTTCACCGGTGCCCCACCCTTGGAAAAGGTCAACAACTGACCGGAAAGATCTTTGGCCCGCAAACAGGCATTTTCGGCATCCCGTAATCCTGTCATACGGCTGTCATCAGGAGGAGTGGTCGCTCTTATTAATGAAATATTGCCCAGGATGGCAGTGAGAAAATTGTTGAAGTCATGGGCAATGCCACCGGCGAGAACTCCTATGGATTCAAGCTTTCTCGCCTTCAACAGCTCTTCCTCCATTCGTTTACGCTCGGAGATATCTCGAACAGCCTTAACCTGCACCGCTGTTCCCTGATAATTGGCGCTCTTGACACAGACTTCAGCCCTGAAGGTTGACCCATCTTTTCGAAGACCCGTTGTCTCATAGATGGATTTACTGCTGGTCCTCAGTATCTCTTTGACCTTGCCCTGCTCTCCCGGCACGATAAAATCCAAAATTTTCATCTTCAGCCCTTCGCCCCTGCTGTAGCCGAACATGTCGGTGAAGGCCTGGTTTACCTCGATAATGGTATTTTCCGTATGAATGATTACCGCCTCAAAAGTTGCCTGGGCCAGCTGTCTGAAGCGCTCTTCGCTTTCTCTGAGCTCTCGGGTGCGGGAATTAACCTCTGCCTCAAGCTTATCCCGATGCTGCTCAAGTTTCCGGTCATGATGCTGAACCTGGGTCAGCATCTCATTAAATCCGTCTATAAGAATGCCGATTTCATCATCAGTTGTTTTTTGAGCTCTGATCGTATAATTCTTCTCCCTGGAAATCTCTTCCGCAGTCCGGGCCAGCTGCAGGATGGGGTCTGAAATGATCTTCTGCAGTCGTGATGAGAGCACCATGGCAAGGCTGAAAGCGACCAACAGAATCAAGGCAACAACCGTTACAATCCGTTTCATGGCGCTGTTCATTTCCAGCAGATCGGATTGCAGACAAAGCGTGCCTATTACTTCACCATCAAGGCGTATGGGTTTATGCATAACCAGATAACCGCCCTCAAATTGATAATCTTTTTCTCCCGGGGAGACGGCGGTGCATTGGGATATGGTGTTGGGAACGGTATAATCGGCAAAGAGTATACCGTCTCTGCCATAGATGGATGCGGTGACGATATGAGGTTCAACATCCAGGGAGGTCAGGGCCTCGGCAGCCGCCTTCCTGTCGTCAAAGGTAATGGCAGCGGCACTGTTGAAACCGATAATCCCGGCGGTTATTTCAAGATTCTTCACCATGGCACGACTGTAGATCACCATGTCGTTGATAATAACAGCTCCTGCAGCAAGCAGTAGAACACTGCAGCTGGTAAACATGATAATAAAAATCAGTTTATTTTTGAGAGGCTGTTTTTGAAAATAACGCATGAGAATATCTAATTTCGCGGCTCGCTCCTGACAATTGTTGCCAGTGCCAGAAGCCTTGAGCTGATCTTGATCCCGCTTTTCCGGGCAGCCTCGATATTGATTGCAAAACGAATGGTCTTGTCTGCCGGATAAAACCTGATTATTCCTCCTGATCGGGAAAAAAAATCCGTCTCCCCCACAGACAGAACCGGTTTATCCGCTATTTTTTTCAGGACCGGGACAACTTCGCCCTGGTCGGCTTCGGAAACATAGAGGATCTGACAGGTGCCTGGGGATTCAACTGTGCGGTATGACAGAACCTTTAACGTTTTTCCTTTGACTTTTCTGCCGTCAAGGGAGAAGAAGGCCTGTTGTACATTTCCATTGCCGATCACGCAGAGATGAATGATTTCCTGTTGCCGGCCTTTTTCCTGTGGCCATTCTATGAATTTGACAAAGTTATAGAGAAAAGCGGTTTTGATCTGACAGGCAGTAGCGGACAGAGCTGTATCGCTTTCGGAACAGGCATAACCGGCGGTTACGAAGAGGAAAAAAATTGCCGTAACCAATCGGACAGCTTGTGGATATAATATTTTGAAATGCATCAAAATCCCTATCCGGGCTTGCTCAAAAACGGTACGTCAGCCTGGTGTAAAAGCTGCGCTCGATTTCCGTTGCGATGATACCATCGGTTGAGATGTATTCCTGGTGCTGGTCATCCAGAAGATTGGTAATAACAAAGCTGACATCTAAAGGTTGCAGAGGGTGCCAGCCAAGGCGCAGGTCCATGCGCACATAATCATCGATTGCCAGAGCATTCAACTTATCAACATAATAAAGGGAAGTATCAAACTCCCAGTCAGCCGACAGGTCGAGGTGGGAATGGACGTTGAATTGATGTTCCGGCTGATCCTCTTCATAATTACCTGTTTCGGTTGTGTCGGTACTTTCCGGGTCAAGATCGATGTCTATGTTATACCAGTTATAACCGGCGGATAACTGCCACGAACCATTTACCTGCCATTTCGATGCGATTTCCAGACCATAGGTAGTCCCTGTTCTCTTGTTGCTGAGAAAAAGTGGAATAACCTGATTGCCGGATTCGTTAAAGTACGGTGTTCCACTCTCCACAGAACGTAAATTGTCATAAATATTACAGTAGACGGCAAAATCAAAAAAAAGACGATCCAGGGGACGCATCCGATACCCGGCTTCCAGGGCCGTCACATCTTTGGATATCGTGGTGTCGTTACCGAGAAGCGTCAACAGGTTGAGGGCGGAATCGGAACCGGGGAAGGCGGCAAGAATGATCCGGATGTCCCGGTCACCACGCGAAGTGGTCCTCACTGTCTTGGACACTGCAGACCAGAGGGTGTTTCTTTCATTCACAGTCCACAGCAACCGGGCATTGGGCTGGATTGCCATATCAAAAAAATCACCGTCTTCAAATTTTGATCCGATAATAAGGTGAAGGCGATCAGGCACAAGGGTAATATCATCCTGCAGAAAAAAATTTGCCCGGTAATAATCAAGCTCTTCCGGTTCAAAGGAAAGAGTATAACTGCCGATCAGTTTATCAAATACATGCCGGTAGCCCAGCCCCCAGACCAGTGAATGGGACGACCAGGGAGAAAAATGATGATGAAAATCCAAATCAATGATATCCAGACGTTCATCCAGGGTAAGATGGTCCCGTGCACTGTGATCATAGTAAAGCTGCAGCTCCATCTGCGATTTCCGGGAAAAGCTGTGCTGCCAGCGCCCGAGGAGATTGGCTCCGTCGACATCGACATCTTCGGTTACAGTACGGGAGTATGGGGGATGAAGAAGAACAATATCTCTGGTCTGTCCTGATTTCCCCTTATAGATATCGCCCTGAAGGGTAAAATTATTTTTAATATCTTTGTTCCAGTCTACTCGAAAACCGGATCGAGCCTGATTCCAGTCATCTGCCGTGTCTTCGCCTGATGAGGAAACCATATTGTCACGGTAAAAAAACTTACCGTAGACGCGATAATCAACCGTCTCGCCCATTCTGCCGCCAAAGCGCAGGGAGCTGAAAATCTTTTCTTCAGTTCCGGCTCCGGCAACGGCCAGTCCCCCCTGGGTGTCTCCGGCCTTTTTGGTAATAATATTAATAACGCCGTTGACGGCATTGGCACCCCAGAGAGTGGCACCGGGCCCGCGTATAACTTCAATGCGGTCGATATCCTCCAGCATTGTATCCTGGACATCCCAATAGACTCCGGCATGGATCGGCGAAAAGAGTGTTCGGCCGTCCATGAGTACCAGAAGCTTGTCTGCGAAATGACTGTTGAAGCCGCGGGCAGTGACAGCCCACTTGTTTCCGTCAATCCTGGCCACCTGGACACCAGGTACCATACGGAGTATTTCCGGGATGGTGGTGGCTCCTGAACGACGAATATCCTGTTGGCTGATTACAAAAACCGCTGCCGGGGTCTTGAAAAAATCTTCTGACTTTTTCGAGGCGGAAATCACCTGAACAGTCATTAACTCCTCAAGGCTCAGGGAGGTGAGATCAGCAGGAAGAGTCGTTGCATACCCCCAGAGACCACTGCAGAGGACCGCAGTCTGAACAGTGAATACAATTATGGATTTTACCTTCACGATTTCTCCCAAAACAGGTTAACACTGTTCCGCAAGCTGTCATAATCCACGAAAATCTAAACTTGCCGGAACAGCCGGGCCTCATTCCTGCATACCCTTTCCGTCAGTCCTCCAGATTTATTTAATCATAGTTAAAATTTTTTTTACAGAAATTATAAAACAGAAAGCAGTGACATTGAGAGATTGCTCAACTGCTGCAGGGCGGAAATGTACTGCCGACTGGGATTAAAGCAGGATGGCTGAAACAGCAGCGCCGACAAGGACCACCCAGAGAATATTGATTTTCTTCCACAGGGCTGTGAATGCGCAAGCGGTAATAAGTATGGACAGAGGTGTCCAGTGGACGGCCAGTCCAAAATGGATGGTTACGGACAGCAGCAGGCCGACAAAGGAAATCAGCACCCCCCGCAAAACCCGCTGCAGGACAGGACTGTGCTGCAATCGGTCAAAATAGGGAACCACGAGAAGCAGAAGGAACAGAGACGGCGTAAAGATGGAGACCGTACCGACAACGGCACCGGTAAACCCGGCAAGAAGATAACCGGCAAAGGTGGCGGTGATGACGATGGGACCTGGTGTGATCTGGCCCAGGGCAATACCGTCCATCAGGACCTGATTGCTCATCCACTGGTGCACCTCGACAATTTCATGAAACAGCAGCGGCACAGAGGCGTATCCGCCGCCAAAGGCAAAAAAATCAACTTTCAGCATCAGGATTGAAAGGGAAAAGAGATCGGGACGGACAAAATAGAGCAGTATCAGAAAAATAGCGGTCAGTAAAACGATGAGCAAAGCCGGTGCCATCGTCTTCCAGGATGTTGTAATCCGTACTGCGGTTACCGGATCATCATCTGCAAGATACAGCCTTTTATACAGCAGAATTCCTGCAATGCCCGAGAAGAGAATAGCGATAATCGGGCTACCGCCCAGGGCGAGAAAAAGTGCGCTGCCCGAGACGATCAGAACATCCTGTTTAATCCTGATGTAGCGGCGACCGAAGCTGATGGTTGCATTGGCGATCATGGCAACCACAATCACCTGCAGGCCGGTGAACAGTGAGATGACTGCAGGCAGGTCCTGTGCCTGCATGTAAACGGCGGAAAGCGTGACCATCAGAACAAAAGCAGGCAGGCCGAAGGCAACATAGGCGGCAACCGCGCCCCAGGGGCCACCGGCACGCAAACCGGCATAGGCTGCCATCTGCATTGCAGTAGCTCCCGGAATGGTCTGGCAGAGGGCTATGCCTTTTTTAAAGGAATCCTCTGCGACCCACCCCTTTTCCCGCACTGTCAGCCTGCGAATATAGGCAACCATGGCCGGGCCACCGAAAGCAGTCAGCCCCAGGCGGAAAAAAGCGATAAAAATTTTATGAAATGCTATCTGTGAAGTATGACTCATGAACTCGATTTTCTGTTATTATCCTGCAATACTCCTGGAAAATTTATATCTCCAAGGGCAGCCAACTGTTTTTCAACTTTATTTTCCCATCCAACTGTACAACACCAACAGATGAATAACACTTCGTATTGCATCTGCAGCGTGATTTTTTTTGTTTTGCCTTGACTCCATTCTCTCAAGCCACCTATACTTTATGGTATCAGGTTACTTGTATTTTGGCACAATCACATTCCCGCCCTCATTTTCAAAAATCATCTACGTGCAGAAAAGAAACTTTGATGCGTCACCTGAAAAACATCACCACAGTTGTCTTTCTGATAGTCGTTCTTTTTGTGCCCTGTGCCGGATCGGCAAGAATAATAATAGGGGTGCTGGCCAAATCAGGCGCAATGACCTGCCTGGATCGCTGGTCCGGACTGGGTGAATACCTGACAGACACACTCGGAGATCAGGTCTACATCCTGCCCCTGAATTTTGAGACCATTGACCAGGTCATTCAAAATGATTCAATTGATTTTTTATTGGCCAATCCATATTTTCTTGTCACAGAACGGGATAAATATCACATCCGGGCAATTGCCACCTTAACCGGCCTCTGGCAGAACAAACCTCTCCGGCTGTTCGGCGGGGTTGTTTTTACCCGCAGGGACAGCCCGATACATCAGCTCTCGGATATGAAAGGTAAGGGGGTGATGACTGTGGATTATTCCTCCTTAGGCGGTTGTATCACGGCCTTTCGCCTGCTGCTTGAAAATAACATTGATCCCCGTCGCGATCTATCTTCTTTTGTTGAGGGGATAACCCATGAAAATGTAGTTCATGTAGTAGCAAGGGGACTCATTGAGGTGGGGATAATTCGTACCGGAGTGCTTGAAGACATGGCGGAGAGAGGAACCGTTTCCATGGATGATTTTCGTATCCTCCACCAGATAACAGATAATTTCCCCCTGGTTCATTCCACCCGTTTATATCCTGAATGGCCCATGGCAGCCCTTGCCCATGTCCCGGAAAAGCAGGTGAAAGCACTGCAGAGAGCACTCTTTGATCTCCAGAGTTCCGACCCTGCCGCCCGCCAGGCAGGAATCGCCGGCTGGCAGCCTGCAGTTTCCTATGAATCAGTCCGTGAACTCCTGCGGAGCATTGAGAACAAATTGAGACAGGGGGCGCATGTAAATTGATTTCTCTTCTTCGCCGTCTCCCCTTCAAAGTTGTTCTCTTTTTTGCCGTCCTGTTCATCGGCCTGGCTCCGCTTCTCTTATCGGTTTCATTGAACCTATCAAAGGTGCTGGCTAAATTCAGTGAGTTGACGGAAGTTGAGCATGTCAATCAGCTCAATGAACAGGTTCACGACATGGAATTTCTCCTGCGCCGCTATGAAGAAGACATGCGCATTATCGGTCAACTGCCGGGGGTACGCAGCCTTGTTTCAGTAGAAGAATATCGTCATGCCCGTCCTGTTGTTATCAAAAAACAGCTGGCGGCATTATTCGGCAACCTGTTCAACGAAAAGAATATGGAAGAGCTGGTTATTATCAATGCCGATTCCCAAATCAAATACAACTGGCATAACCCGATGGTTCAGGGGCATGACGGTGTCTTCAATCCGGCCACCCGTATTGGTTTGATCAATCTCTGGAATACAGAAGCAAAAGAGCGACAGTCCGGCAAAATCTTTATTGCCTCCCTGCGCAGCGATGCTGTGTTCATGGGTGATCATCATGAACACAGCCCTAAAATTTTTCTTGCCATCCCGCTCCAGGATCAACAGGAACAATTCGGCGGCGTGGCAGTGGCAAAATTTTTCCTCCTTGACCAGAGTACAGACCATATCTCCTACGACCTGATGATAAACGGAATCGGCACGGTATTTTATGATCGCTCAGCGCCCAAACATGTTCATGTCGGTTTTTTAGGTCACCAGCATCAGCAGAAAACCATATTGCCGATCTATCCCGACCTGATCAAGGCCACGCCCCAAACCAGGTTTGTCTTTTGTCCTGATGCCGGTGGAAAAAAGGTATTGTTTCGTCAGGTGCTGCCGGATAGGCACAAAGAACACAGCCTCTGGATAGGAGATGTTGTTGATACTTCACTCCTGGATAAGTGGAAGCACGCCTTTATCCTTCGTTTTCTTTTCATCGGATCAATGCTGGTGGCAGCAGCTCTGCTGGTAGCCATCCTTATTGTCCGCAAGACGGATCGTGCCCGGCGCCAGTTGATCGATGGAGTCGCCGAACTGGTTAACTCGAAAAAACCCATTAACCTCCACTGGAAATGGCCAACGGAACTTGGAACGTTGAGCAGGGAATTACATGAGTTATCCATCACACTGTTGGCCACCGAGGAGAGTCTGCAGAGCCAGAGTCGTTTTATTCGTGGCGTGTTTGATGGAATTCAGGATGGCGTAGCCGTCATTAATATGGATTACGTGGTAGTGGATACCAACAAGACCCTCAAGGAGTGGCGTAAAGATATTGCCCCCTTAACCGCTAAAAAATGCTATCAGGTTTTTCGCCTCCAGGATAGCCAGTGCAGTTCCTGTCCAAGTAAACTGGCCATGGAAAAAAAATCTTTACAACGTGCTGAATTCTCTGTTGTTGAACCCGACGGACAACAACGATGGTACGAGGTCTCAGCCTATCCCATTTTTGATGAGCATGACGAGGTAAGCGGGATTGTAGAATTTTTTCGTGACATTTCTCAGAAAAAGCAGGGAGAGGAGGAAAAGAAAAGCCTTGAACAACAGTTGATCTTTGCCCAGAAAATGGAATCCATCGGGACGCTTGCCGGTGGTGTTGCCCATGATTTCAACAACATGCTCACCGCCATTAACGGCTATGCCGAGCTGTCCCTTATGAAGATGGCAGATGACGATCCCTATCGTCGTGCCATGGAAAGCATCCTTCGTTCCGGAAAAAATGCTGCCCGAATCACCCAGCAGTTATTGGCCTTTTCCCGTAAACAGATTATCCATCTTGAACCGCTGGACTTGAATTTCGAAATTGAAGAAACCCGCAAAATGCTCCGTCGTCTGCTTGGCGAACATATTGAAGTAGTTGTCCATGCAGGTAAAGATCTCTGGCCGATCAAAGCTGATCAGACCCAGATCACGCAAGTCCTGATCAATTTAGCCATCAATGCCCGGGATGCCATGGAGAAAGGTGGTACCTTGACCATCACGACAGCAAACCAGCATCTGGATAACGAGATGAGTCTGACCAGGCATGAACTTCCGCCAGGCGACTATGTTCTTCTTACCATAGCAGATACCGGGCAGGGAATGAGCCGGGAGACCATGGCCCATATCTATGAACCTTTTTTCACCACTAAGGAACAGGGAAAGGGAACAGGACTCGGGCTGGCTACTTCCTATGGCATTATCCGCCAGCATGGAGGCTCCATTCATGTTTACAGCGAACCCGGCCAGGGAACTGTTTTCAAGATTTATCTCCCCGGGGTCGCCGATCAATCAGCCGAAGTCACGCCGGAGCAGTGCTGCAAAAAGGGAAAAGCCGCCGGCGGCAGCGAAACTATCCTGCTGGTAGAAGATGATTCCCTGGTTCGCGCAATCTGCGTTGAGATTTTAACCCATCTCGGCTACACGGTTCTTGAGGCGGAAAACGGAGAGAATGGCCTGGAAGTCTTTCAACAGTATCAGGGAACCATTGATCTGCTGCTGAGCGATGTTATCATGCCGAAGATGGGAGGGGCCGAACTTGTCCAGCACATTCGGAAAACAAATCCCGATATTCGGGTCCTGTTCATGTCCGGATATACTGAAAACACCATCTTTCACCAGGGGACCCTGGAAGAGGGAATACATTTTGTCCATAAGCCGGTGACCCCGGACTCACTTGCCCAGGCCGTCTGTAAAGCCCTGCAGGGATAATACCTGAACCTTCAAGCACCGTCATAGCGCATGCGCCGATACTGAATTGCTTCGGCAATACTCAGCTGGTTCAATCTTGTAGATTGAATCATGGGTTTATAACAAGGTCAATCGGTTCCGATGAACTGCTGTGCATACGACATCTTTGTCATAAACATCAGGAGCAGGCTACAAACCTGCTCCAGCAAAAAAAGATCGTCATCCCCGAAGGT
>WFRY01000232.1 GCA_015486315.1 Desulfobulbaceae bacterium | reverse complement strand
ATGTCCAGACCTAATCGAATCATTACGAATTCCGCCCATTCACGGGCATCAAGCGTTTCACCATATTGGCAAAAAGCGGTTTCAAATACATGCTCCGAACAATGAAAATAATCCAGAATCTCTGTCCCTTCAGGAAAATATTTCCTGTAAAGGTTCCATATCCAGGAAGCTCCGTCACCAAGCAGACATATTTTCACCTTATCCTGGGGAATGCGTGAGGCTATCAATGCAATTTCTTCTTCAAATGCTGAGACATCCTTGACTTGATGCCAGCTTGCAATGTGGACTATCCTTTCATCTGGCCCCATGAGATACAGACGGAATCCCTTTGCCTCCCTGTATTTGCCCGGCCCCCTCTTCTCAGCTCTACCACCCTCGGGACGGGTAGGCATGTGAGCGCCGTCAATAGCCAGAACCATTACCGGTCGTGATGCGCCATCTGATAGCGCATGAATCCTTCTGGATATTTCCTCCATATCGGGAATCACTACTTCCGCAGTCGCTTCTTCCCCTATGGCATTTAATGTTTTATGACCAAAATGGCTGGATACCTCTATGCCTGTCAAATCGGTGAAATGTTCAACAGCTCTCTCATATGGCAAATCCGCAGCTAATTTGGCAATCTTTTGCTGAATATCCAGTTGGTGCAGTTCCTGAACAATTTCAAGCTGTTCATCCAGAGGATGAAAACCGCATCCACAATCAACACAGTGAAAATAAGGCCTGGGCAGAACAAAATCGCCAGGAATAGTGGATACCTTACGTTTGTCTATACGTTTACAGCGAACCAAACGGCCACATCCAGGGCATGAGGCATATTCCTGTCTCAAAAAGTCTGCCGCAAGAGTTTGAAGCATGCTTTCAAAGCATTGTCCAAAAAAGGCACGCTTCGTCTCGTTGAAACGCTCACTTATCTCGGTTATGGTTGGCGGATCGCCTTTTTTGAAAAAATCCCTAAATTTTTCTACCCATGCATCAACTGCTTCATGAGCCATTTCCCTGAACTCCTCAAAAGGATCTGTGATTGACAAAACCTGTACTGCACCCATGCTCAGACCCCCTTGAGAATATTCTGAAAATCATGGTGCAGCGGATAGACATAAACTGTCTTGGGACAGAAATTCTGTCGTACATTTTTCCTGTCCATACGGCCTCTACCACTGGTGCTTCCCAGCTTTATCCAGTTGCCCGCCTTGTAACAGGTCCCCTCATATCTTGAGGGGTCAACCATGGTTTCTACCAAAACCGGACGGATGCCATAACGTTTAGCCCAGTCATCCTCTATACTGCCCAGAGCAATACTTAAAACCTTGGTAGCCAGATTCCTGATACTGACCCATGGAAGAATAAGAAAACGGCTGTTGTTAATTATGCGTTGAAGATTTGCTCCCCTGACAGCATCGTCCCATCCTATCCATCTATCACGGCAGGCTATGCGCCATGCGGGACTGGAAAACTGCAGACAGCCTGCTACTTTCTTTCTTCCATTTAAAGCGATGTGGAAAAAATATCTCATATGGACACCAAAGGGAACCTTGAAACCCAAATAATGGTACCGTTCTATGAACTCTTTCCATAAATTTTGTTCTTCTTTGTCGGTGACAGCACTGAGGCTAACAGGCATGAAATCATTAACTGCTCCGACTACCGGACTTTGCGGTTCTCCTGCCAAAGTCCTTGAAATGCGGGTTCGACTACCACGAGGTTTGGTGCATTTCACAGGAGGCAGGCTGATAAGACCCTGGTCCTCCAGTAAATTTAAAAACTCATAACATTCCCGCTGCTTATATTTTCCATTAGCACGGCACCAGTCCAAGCATTCACAAACTGTCCCGGCAATCTCATTTCTGCTTAATGCGCTGAAAGTATCTGCAATATCCGTGATTTCAGCAAGATCAGCCTCGGAAAAGATACGGCCACAAAATGAAATGGTTCCATCATTGCAAATCTTCATAACAACCTCCCGTCAGTGTCATCTACAACACATGACGGGATTTGTCCAGAAAAAAATTGCGAAACAAAATATTAATATTTTAACAGGTCAGACAAACGGGGAATGCTCCCTTTTCCCGAGGGCACACAGATCCTGGATTATTTCCATTGCTCGGAGCATGTTCACGAAACGGCATTATGCCAATACGGCGCGACACTTCAGGCAGCTGAGTGGGCAGAATCTGTGCTGGCACGTCTGGGTTTGGATATGGCCACTTCAGTCATCGCCGGGCTGAAACGCATGAAACCTGCTGATAAAGAAGCAGCCAAGGCTGTTTCATCTCTCATAACGTACCTGACCAACAACAAGAACAGATTTGGATATCGCCTTCACAAAGGAAAGGGCTATCCCACAGGCAGTGGTGGCATAGAATCGTCCAACAAGTTCATCTGCCATACGCGTATCAAAAGGTCAGGTGCCTGGTGGCTCAAGGAAAACTGCAATGCCATGCTCCGAATACGCTGTGCCATCTACAATGGCACGTTTCAGCGTGTTCTTGAAAATTATAAGCAGTCTAAAATAAACAAGTTGAAGTAATCGGACAAACTGGGAATGCTCCCTGCTTGGTTACCTTGAAAAACACCTCGATGTCCCATCTTTTCCCATAGAGTCTGATTATCTTTTCATCAGGCAGTTCAATATCCGTTGACAAAAGGGCAAGCCAGTCATTGCTGTTTCGGTTCCTGACAAAAACCAATTTTGCAGGAAGGCCATCATTCAGGGTCACGAGTGTACTGGCCAGAAGCTTTGCCTTGCCGGGCCGTT
>WFRY01000231.1 GCA_015486315.1 Desulfobulbaceae bacterium | reverse complement strand
GATACCGTTGTCATAGAAATAAAATTTTTTTCCTTTCCTGATCTCGTTGCGCACGTTTCGGGAAAAGGCGGGCAGGCGAAAAATGACAAAGGCCTTTTCGAGCAGGGTAATATATTTTTCAACGGTCTGATGGTTGGCACCGGTCAGGCGGCTGAGTTCATTAAACGAGACCTCGGAGCCAAGCTGCAGGGCCAGGACCTTGAGCAGCTTTTCAAAGAGGATGGGTTTGGTGACATCTTCCAGCAGAAGCAGATCCTTGTACAGAAAGGAGTCACTTAAGAGTTGCAGCAGTTCTCTTTCTTCTCCCGGATGGGTGATGATTTCCGGGTAATATCCAAAAACCAGCCGGTGTTCCAGCAGCCTGTTTTCCGTCAGCAGGCCATGATGGTCAACCATCTCCAGACAGGATGGTGGAAAAAGCTGGAACTGGTATTTTCTGCCAATGAGCGGCTCGTTTATTTTTGCGGTGAGTTCAAAAGATGATGAACCGGTGGCAATAACCTGAACGTCCTTCAGCTTATCGGCAAACAGTTTCAGGGTAATGCCGATGTTGCTGATTCGCTGGGCCTCGTCGATGAAGACAATTTTATTCCTGCCGATAATGGCCTGCAACCTGGTTGAGGTGGTGTCTGCAAGCAGCTCCCGAACGTCTGCTTCATCACCGTTGAGCTCAATGACCGGATAATCCAGATTAGAGAGGATATTTTCAACAAGCGTGGTTTTCCCCACCTGCCGGGCACCGAGGACAATGATCACCTTACCTTTGAACAGCCGGTCAGTAATGGTCTTCTGTAACCGTTTTTTTATAATATTTTTCTGTTCCATGTTGGAAATATTATATTAATATTACATTTTGGTCAACCAGGGAGAACAATAGGCATAAGATATCTGCGAATTAAACCAATATGGGCTTAAAGCCCATAGAATTGGTGCTAAAGCGCCCCCGTGGCCTGAGCCACGTGAAAGACAAAGGACTGAAAGTCCTAGTTTCACTATAATGCGCTTCGCGCACTAAAGAACTACCGGGACAATGAAAATAACAGGAAAGGAGTCAAAGTGAAATACGGTTGGCTAACCGACATACATCTGGAGTTTTTGAAGGATCGCCTGGCAAGTCGTTTTGTAAAGGATCTGGCAGAGCAGGAGTTTGATGGCCTCTTTCTTACCGGTGATATCTCGACGGCGTAGAGATTGGAGTTTCACCTGCAGCTCTTTAAAGATGCTTGCTGGCATGAGGGTGAAATTTCTACTGATGATTGGTTGCCCCATTTTTTCTGTAAGGCAATGGGGGAGGTGCTGGCTGCGGCCATGAAAAATGCTCCCGAGAAACAGATGACTGTGCTCTGTGGCCACACCCATAGCAGCGGAGAGTGTCAGGTTTTGACGAATCTCCTGGTAAAAACTGGTGGAGCTCAATATGGTGCTCCTGAGGTTCAGGAAATTATTGCAGTTCCGGCCTGATATATGAGGACAACGAGTGAACAGGAAAAACAAACGAAAACAGGTGGCAATGAAAAAAGAGACCTCCATTGTTCGATCC
The DNA here is from genome assembly GCA_015486315.1 of Desulfobulbaceae bacterium. Lineage (GTDB taxonomy): Bacteria > Desulfobacterota > Desulfobulbia > Desulfobulbales > Desulfobulbaceae > Desulfobulbus_C. The sequence goes on along the minus strand of WFRY01000231.1, from coordinate 3,671 downwards.
TCGGCGGCCGAGTATCTGACCTTTGTTGCTGCAACCGGTAAGGGCGGCGTTGAAGCGGTTTACGCAGATGAAAACATATGGCTATCCCAGAAGATGATGGGTGTTCTATACGACGTGAATGTGCGCACGGTGAATGAACACCTGAAAAAAATCTTTGCCGACAGCGAGTTGCAGGAAGATGCAGTTATCCGGAAATTCCGGATAACTGCCGTCGACGGCAAGAACTACAATACCTTGCACTATAATCTCTCGGCGATTATTGCTGTTGGCTATAAGGTAAACTCAGAACGTGCCGTTCAGTTCCGCAAATGGGCAACGACCATCATCAAGGAATATACTATCAAAGCCTATGTGATGGATGACGAGCGCATCAAAAGCGGCGGCTCCATCCTGACAGAGCAATATTTCGAGGAACAGCTGGAGCGCATCCGGGAGATTCGGCTCAGTGAGCGCAAGTTTTACCAGAAGATCACCGATATTTACGCGACGTCCATTGATTATGATGTGACCGCTCAGGCCACCAAACGATTCTTTTCCACTGTACAGAACAAGCTGCATTGGGCCATCCATGGCCAGACCGCTGCCGAAGTGATTGTTGATCGGGCAGATCATCAAAAACAGAACATGGGTCTGACGACCTGGAAGGACGCCCCTAAAGGAAAAATCCAGAAGTTTGATGTCAGCGTGGCCAAAAATTATCTGACTGAAAACCAGATGGCACAACTGACTCGGTTGGTAAACGCCTACCTGGATGTGGCGGAGGACATGGCCCTGCGCAAGATGCCGATGACCATGCAGGATTGGGAAACACGGCTGAACAAATTTATCGAAGCTACTGATCGGGAGATCCTTCAGGATGCAGGAAGAGTAACTGCGGAAATCGCCAAAGCCCATGCCGAGAGCGAATTTGAAAAATACCGCATCATTCAGGACCGGCTCTTTGAGAGTGACTTCGACCGGCTACTCAAACAGATTGAACAGAAGAAGGATGAATAATCTATCCCGCATAGCGGTACGGAGCTGTGACATTGCTATTACATCTGCTGTGACAAAAACTTCAGAACACCTGACCTCGGAAGAATACAGCAACATTGCTTTTCTTCCGTAACGCCATAAAAAATGTAAGGGAATATTATCATCTCCGTACATTTTTTTATGGAGGTTTCCAGGCGTTTGGGATTTAGATACGTTACCGGTTATCAGCAAAAAAGGCTTTGACAGGATAATGACGAAAAACGAGATGTCACGATCTGCTGAACTCAATGAAATACATCAATTGCGAGAGGAAAATACTCGGCTCAAAGCTTTGCTGACCGTAACTGTTCAGGAGCACCTTATCTTCGCCCATTTAAGCCTGCTCGAGTAACACAAGTACGCTTCACAGTCTTAAATGAACAAATCTAAGGCCCTCCTGAACAGTTACAGGACGGTGGTTTTGCAAATTTTCTGCACCCACCTGAATAGTTACTGCTGACCAAGCATTCCATTGCGTGGGAGGAAGTAACTCCTCCTGTTAAGGCCATAACGAAAACAGTAAAGCCGGCAACTGTTGATTCTCAGCTTCCTCCCCCTGAACAGTTACATCCCGTTATTTAACGACTTTTTCATAACAGGCCTGAGTAGTTACCTGAAAAGATTGCTCTTTTTCGCCATTTATTCAGAGGGCGAACGGATGTTTATCCTGTCCGATGGCAATCCGTTCAAGGCGGATCCGGTTATTCTCCTGCCTGTGAGAATGAATGGAAGCCCGGGCTCTGCAATAAAAGTTCGGCCCAGGCATCTTCCCGCCCCGGTCATTCCCGCCGGGTCAACTATTCAGGATATCTTTCGTATTCTCGTAGGTGAAGTCCAGCGTAATCACCAAATTGCCCGAGATGTCATGGCGGCTTATTCCGAGGGAAGAAAGGTCTTGGTGTTAACGGAACGGACCGATCATCTCAAGTTATTGCAGGAGGCTCTGGCCGGCAGCATTAAAAATCTGTTTGTCCTCCACGGCCGTTTATCGAAAAAACAACGGGCAGCAATTCTTACCTCTCTTACTGAACTTGAAGACTCTGCTCCCCGTGTTCTACTTGCCACCGGCAGGTTGATTGGCGAAGGTTTCGATCATCCACCCCTTGACACCCTGGTTCTGGCCATGCCCATTTCATGGAAGGGCACGCTGCAACAATACGCAGGGCGGCTGCACCGTGAACATGGCGATAAAAAGGATGTCCGTATTTATGATTATGTTGAAGAGGATCAGCCTCAACTGGCAAGAATGTGGGATAAACGCCGACGTGGATATGGCGCCATGGGCTACAGAATCAAAATCGATGATGAAACCAAAAGCTGAAAGGGAGTATCATTTCGAGCTGTAAAGTGTAGTCGGGCACATCCCGAATACCTTTTGTATTCGTTCCAAGCTTCGGCTCGACAGGCCAGCCGGCACGCCGACCATATATATCCTTTCTGTCCTCTTTCCCTGTGCATCTAACAAGACTGTTATTGATAAGACCAGGCTTGAGGTAACGGCTCTGCTACTGTATATTGATATTACAATACAATTAAAAGGTGTTGGTATGGCAGATATACAATATGTGACCGATGAAAGTGGAACTCCGGTAGCGGTGCAGATTCCTATCCAGGATTGGGAGCTGATCAAGGCGGAACTTCGTCCCTATGATGCTGACTCGGAAACCGCTGCAATCCTTGAGGGCAAAGAGTTCTACGTCTCTGTTATGTGAGGTGGGGCTCAGGCAAAACGACGGGAAGGCAAACCGTTGTCAGAGATTTCAATTTAATGGTTTGGCAGGTTGAGTAAGTACTGAGGGATGAGGATGGATACGGAAGACAATGTTGGACGGTACAAAAAAATAATATCTGACCACCGGCAGGCACTGGAGGATCGTTATCATGTCAGTTCCCTGGGACTGTTCGGTTCACGTTTGCGCGGAGATCATCGGGAAGACAGTGATCTGGATGTGTTGGTCACCTTTTCGCGCACTCCGGGACTTCTGCAGTTTTCCGGCCTACAGTGCCATCTTTCGGACCTGCTGGGAGTCAAGGTCGATTTGGTTATGCGTGATGCCTTGAAACCCGGTATCGGCAGCCGTATACTTGCGGAGATTGTGCAGGTATGAGGAAAGATTTTTACCATCTCGGACAGTGCAATGGCAGAAGCAGTAAGCTTTGTTATCTGTTGAATAAAAAAGGTCAATTGATTTAGGCCTCCACAAGAGAAAATTCTACCAGCACTGCTGAACGCTGCAGCGACCCGTCTTGAACAAAGATTTCGGCCAGCGATATAGTGTTGCCTTCGGTATGTTCATTGTTCACAAGAACGTTCATCCAGTCGACACGCAGGGTCTGATTGCGGATAATAAGGTAATCTTCAGGCTTTCTCATGACTTCTGCCAGCAGTTCAAGAGCGTCCTCGGGCGTTTCAAACTTCTGTCGGACAGTTTCTATTTCAGCTTCAACTTCTCTGAGCAGTTTTTTCACCTTGCGCAACTTGTCAGCTGTTTCGGGGTCGGGAACGGCAAACAGTTCCCGGCTGTGACTCCCTCCGTCGAAGATTCTGCGCATGGACTTCAGTTGCTCTCTACGCTCATACAGTTCGGTAAGGTTGCCTCGAAAAGAAGCTATCTTTTCCATACCAATTTCAGCCAGAATTTCCAGGGCCCGCTGCC
>WFRY01000230.1 GCA_015486315.1 Desulfobulbaceae bacterium | reverse complement strand
GAATCCGTTGGTGCCCTTGATACCATGCTGGAAAAAATTGCTGATTTTTATGATGAAGAGGTTGATCAGGCTGTAGAGAACCTGACTGCCATGATTGAACCCTTTATGATGGTTTTTCTTGGCGGCATGATCGGTGGACTGGTTGTTGCCATGTACCTGCCAATCTTTAAAATGGCAAGCGTTGTCGGCTGACCCCCTTAAGGGCCATATACATAAGGACTTCACATGAGTGAAATAATAGACATTATAGCCAGAGAAATACTTGACTCCCGAGGCAACCCAACCGTTGAGGTGGAGGTTTACCTTGAAACCGGTGCCGTGGGACGAGCCGCTGTTCCATCCGGAGCATCCACTGGTAAACGCGAGGCCCTTGAGCTGCGTGACAGGCGTAAAAAACGATATGGAGGCAAGGGGGTTATCGAGGCAGTTAAAAATGTAACCGAGCTGATTGCCCCCAAACTCCTGGGCTTTGAATCCTCCCTGCAGGTACTCATTGACCAGACCATGATAACGCTGGACAACACCGCAAATAAAAAAAACCTTGGGGCCAATGCCATCCTTGGCGTCTCCATGGCCGTTGCCAAGGCGACTGCCATGGAAATGGAACTACCGCTGTACAGTTATCTGGGCGGGGTGAATGCCAAGGTGCTGCCGGTGCCGATGATGAATATCATAAACGGCGGTGCTCACGCAGACAATAATGTTGATATCCAGGAGTTTATGATCCTCCCTGCCGGTGCATCATCTTTCAGGGGTGCTCTGCAGATGGGAGCGGAAACCTTTCATGTCTTAAAGGCGGTGCTGAAAAAACATGGCCTGCAGACAGCCGTCGGTGACGAAGGCGGTTTTGCCCCTGACCTCGGGTCCAATGAAGAGGCCATGGAAGTTATTTTAGAAGGCATTATTCAGGCGGGCTACAAGCCGGGAAAAGATATTTTCATCGGCATTGATGCTGCGGCCAGTGAATTTTACTCAAGCAGAGAAAAGAGCTACATGCTGGCAGCTGAGAAAAAGCATCGCAAGAGTGCTGAGGATATGATCGCCTTTTATGCTGACTGGGTCAAAAAATACCCGCTTATCTCCATAGAAGACGGACTGGATGAATCCGACTGGAAGGGGTGGAAAAAGATTACCAGAGCGCTGGGCAACTCTATTCAGCTGGTTGGTGATGATATTTTTGTTACCAATACCAAAATCCTGGCAAAGGGAATTAAGCGCAAGGTGGCAAATTCCATTCTGATCAAACTGAACCAGATTGGGTCGGTCACAGAGACCATTGATGCCGTAGACATGGCTCACAGGGCTGGTTATACCTCTATAATTTCTCACAGGTCCGGAGAAACAGAGGATGTTACCATTGCTGATCTTGCAGTGGCCCTGAATACAGGTCAGATCAAAACCGGTGCTCCTTCGCGCAGTGACAGGGTCGCAAAGTACAACCAGTTACTGCGCATCGAAGAGGAACTCGGGGCTGCCGCACAGTTTGCCGGCACAGGAGCTTTTCGCTTTCTTTCCTGTTAGTAATTGACATAACCATCAAATTTCGTATCATGTAACATACGGAAAAATATAGATAAGCAGACTTTGTTAATAAGCGAATGGAGGCTTATAGCCATGACACTGACAAAAGCAGACCTCATTCAACAGGTATACAAAAATCATCCGACCCTGACTAAAGCCCAGGCAACGGACTCGGTGGAAACCTTCCTGGCCCTGTCCAAAAACTCCCTCATTGAGGGAGAAGACCTCCTGCTCAGTGGCTTCGGCAAGTTTAACGTCAAGGACAAAAAGGCACGACGCGGCCGTAATCCGCAAACCGGCGACGAGCTCACCCTTGATGCCAGGCGGGTTGTCACCTTTAAGCCATCCGGAATCCTGCGTGCCAAGATTAACAGCTGAACAGAGCAACTGCAATGAATCTATAATAACCGGGACAGGCAACTGGCCCGGTTTATTTTTACCGGCTCATTTGACATCATTTTTTAATCCCGCCTTTCATCTCATACAACGCTGTTACCGTGACTCCCCTCACTCAATACCGCCTGATTACTGTTTCAAATATTGATTTATCCGATAAGCGCTATACGCTCAATCCGTTTCCAAGCACAGAATCGATGGAGGCGTTAAGGGATGATATCGGTACCTACGGAATCCTGCACCCTCCCCTGCTGCTGGAACATAATGACAACGAGTTTACAGTGTTGTCCGGAAGAAAACGCGTGCAGATCGCAGCAGAAAACAGGAATATATCCATTACAGCCCTGATCATTGAACATACTGTTCACGATCAACAACTTATCTACAGCACCTTACTGCAGCACCAGCTTATCGGTGCCCCCTTAAGCATTATTGAACAGGCCGTCTTTTTTCAAAAAGCCATGCCATGTTTGCCCAAAAAAAGCATTGTAGAATTTCTTCCCCTGATGGGCTATAAACCAAAACCACATATTCCGGACGAGCTGATCAGCTTTCTTGAGCTTGCACCTGCTGCCCGACTGGGTCTGCACAAGGGAACGATTTCTCCAAGGACGGGAAAAAAGCTGCTTCTCTTTCCCTTGGCAGATCAGCAGAAACTGGCTGAACTTATCAATGAATTACAGTTAGGGGGTTCCAAACAGCAGAAGCTTGTTGACCAGGTGTTAGAGCTGACAAAAAGACTCCGGCTCAGTGTAGATGAACTACTGAACAGCCGACAGGAAGAAGAACAGGACAGGCAGCTTAACGAGCCCCAAAAAACAGCGTCGCTGCTGAAATGGCTCCAACAGAAATGCAGCCCGAAATCAGTTGCCGCAGAGGCGGATTTTACAAAATTTTGTCAACAGCTGCAACTGCCTCCGGGGGTAAAGCTTGGCCACACCCTTTCTTTTGAAGATAAACAGGTAACCTTGAGTCTTGAGTTTGCATCCAGGAAGCATCTGGAAAAAATATGGCCGCAGATCAAGGCATTGCTCCATCCATCGCATAGTTCATGACGACTGGACCATCAATCCCTGTATCAACAGATCCTGTCCTACCTTTTCTGTTTTTATCTCTGTAAGTTGTACCGGTTTCCCCTGACTGCCTATACTGTAGCCTTCAACAAGCGAAGTTCCTTCATCGCCTATAAAGAAGGGGGCTGTAAAGAGAAAGAACCGATCCACCAGGTTTGCCCGCAAAAAAGAACCGTGAATCCCGGAACCACCCTCAACCAGAACCGAGGTAATGTCAGACTTACCAAGTACCTGTAACATTTGAAACAGGTCAAGCTTTCCCTGTTGGTTGGTCTCTATCCGGTGGATAACAGCCCCTGCCTGTTCCAGTCGTTTCTGTTGTTCCTCAGGGGCCTGATGGCTGCAGAAAACCCAGGTTGCTGCAGAAGATTCCTGCCGCAGCATCTTCGCCTTCGGTGATAATCTGAGACGACTGTCTATAACAACCCGGAGCGGGTCACGACCGCCCTCCGGTAGCCTTACAGTCAGTGATGGGTCATCAATCAGGGCCGTCCCGATACCGATCAGGATAGCGTCAAGCCTGTTTCTTAACTCATGAACCCGTATCTTGGCATCAGGACCGGTAATTGCCCCGCCGTGGCCACGCATACGACTGATTTTACCGTCCAGGCTCATGCCTGCTTTCATAACGACCCAGGGAACGCCACAGGCAAGGTATTTCAGAAAGGGAAAAATCAGCTGCCTGCACTCATCTTCAAGCACTCCCATTTTCACTTCCAGGCCCTGCCCTTTGAGAAAATCCGCCCCTCCGCCGGCCACGGGATTCGGGTCAGCCATGCCGATGACGACCCGTTTTAATTTGGCAGCAAGCACGGCACGGCTGCAGGGTGGTGTTCTGCCCGTATGATTACAGGGTTCCAGAGTCACATAGATAGTGGCCCCGACACATGCCGGTCCGGCATCAGCTATGGCATTTATCTCTGCGTGCGGCGTTCCCGCCCTGCGGTGATACCCCTGTCCGACCACAACACCGTCTCTGACGATAACGGCTCCCACACAGGGATTTGGAGAAGTCCTGCCCTCCCCTTTCCGGGCCTGTTCAAGGGCAAGCTGCATAAACTTATCATCATCGTTGTCCATACCAGTCACTACTCAATTCCCGTTCCGCTCACCTAAAAAATGCTTCAGTTCATCCATGAATTCATTGACGTCTTTAAACTGTCTGTACACAGAGGCAAAACGTACATATGCCACCTCATCAAGACCGGGCAGAGCCTCCATGACCCACTCTCCAACCTGAGTAGTAGGAATTTCTTTGCCGCCGATCTCCTGCAGCCTGCGCTCAATATCATCAACAAAACGATCAATATCCGCCATGCTCACAGCCAGTTTTTCGCAGGCTTTTTCCAGACCGATAATCATCTTGCCGCGATCCCATGGTTCACGCCTTCCATCTTTCTTGACCAGCATGGGCATCATCATTTCGATGCGCTCATAGGTGGTAAAACGCTGCATACAGGAAGCACAGGCACGCCTTCGTCTGGTAATGGTCTTATCCTTGTTCAGACGCGAATCAATAACCCGGTTGTCAAGATGACCGCAGTAAGGACATTTCATAGCTGTTCCTAAACTAAAAATTCATCCCGCTGAATCTCCGGGTAGATAGGCAGAGAGTTGCAGAGTTCACGAACTTCCTGACGCACCTGGCCGATTTCCGCAGGCTGCCTCGAGATGAGCACCCGGTTCACCCAGTCGGCGATTTTCACCATCTCAGGCTCCTTCAGGCCTCTGGTGGTCACCGCCGGGGTACCAAGACGAATCCCGCCGGTGACAAAACGGGACTGGGTATCAAAGGGAATGGCATTTTTATTCACGGTCAGCCCGGCATCTTCAAGAAGACGTTCCGCCTCCTTACCGGTGATATCCTTGCTCTTAAGATCAATGAGCATAAGGTGGTTATCCGTTCCCCCGGAGACGATTCGGAAACCATGTTCCGTCAAACGGTCAGCCAGCAGGGAGGCATTGGTCACCACCTGCTGCTGATAGTCCCGGTATTCCTGACTCATGGCCTCTTTAAAACTTACCGCCTTGGCGGCAATCACATGCACAAGCGGGCCGCCCTGAATACCGGGAAAAATATTTGAATCAATTGCTTTAGCATGTTTTTCCCGAGCCAGAATCAGGCCACCCCGAGGGCCGCGCAGGGTCTTGTGGGTGGTCGTGGTCACAAAATCGGCATAGGGTACCGGTGAGGGATGGACACCTGCAGCAATCAGTCCCGCAATATGGGCCATATCAACCATGAACAGGGCACCGATTTGATCAGCAATTCGACGAAAACCCTCAAAATCGATTACCCGGGGATAGGCACTGGCACCGGCCACAATCATCTTAGGCCGATTTTCAAAGGCAATGCGCTCCACCTCTTCCATATTAATGGTCTCGGTATCACGCCGCACCCCATAGGAAACAAAGTTGAACAGTTTACCGGAAAAAGATACCGTGGCACCATGGGTTAAATGGCCGCCGTGAGCAAGATCCATGCCCAGCACCTTGTCACCGGGTTTGAGGGTTGCAAAATAGACCGCCATATTGGCCTGACTGCCGGAATGGGGCTGGACATTGGCGTACTCGGCATTAAAAATTTCTTTTGCCCGACTGCAGGCCAGTGACTCCACCTCGTCGGCATAATCACAGCCACCGTAATAGCGCCTGTTGGGATAGCCTTCTGCGTACTTGTTGGTAAATATCGACCCCTGGGCATCAAGAACCGCCCGCGAAACTATATTTTCCGAGGCTATCAGTTCCAGCTGATTGGACTGGCGCTCAAGCTCATACTGAATATATCGGTATACATCAGGATCCGTCTCTTTTAATGTAGCCATCTCATAACCCTGTAATCAAAAAAACAAAATAATATAAAAAAACCGGCAGCACCTGCCCCAGGCCTGCCGGTCAAAAATTTCCCAAATGGGTGTCGGATGTTCTTTGTCTGGCAATACACACCCTGACACTCAAGCTCATTAACTTAACTTGTCAAGCCTGCGCTGATGTCGCCCTCCGGCAAACTCTGTTTCCACCCAGGTTCCGACTATATCCAGGGCTATCTCGGGACCAAGTACACGGCCTCCGAGACAGAGCACATTGGCATTATTGTGCTCCCGGCTCATTCGGGCAGTGTAGGCCTCGTGACAGAGGGCGGCCCGAATATCGCGATGCCGATTAGCGGCAATGGACATACCTATGCCGGTACCGCAGATCAGGATTCCCCTTTCACAGGTCGTATTGCGGACACTTTCGCAGACCTTGTCGGCAAAGTCGGGATAATCAACAGAGTCTGTAGAAAAACAACCGACATCCACAACTACCTGACCAATTTCCTTCAAAAACTCAACAATAAGCTGCTTAAATTCAAAACCGCCGTGATCACTGCCCACTGCTATCTTCACCCTGTTCTCCAAATCCGGATTAGCTGAAACGCTTCATGATAATAACACCGTTGGTACCGCCGAAACCAAAAGAATTGGACATGGCAGCGCCGATAGGCATCTCCCGTGCCTCATTGGCCACATAATCAAGGTCACAGACCGGATCAGGAGTTTGCAGATTCATGGTCGGCGGAGCACATTGATTATGCAGGGTCAATGCGGTAAAAGCCGATTCAATCCCCCCGGCTCCGCCCAGCATATGGCCGGTCATGGACTTGGTGGAACTGATGGCAAGCCGGGCAGCATGTCCCCCGAACACGGTCTTTATCGCAGCGGTTTCACAACGGTCATTAAGAGGTGTTGAGGTACCATGGGCATTGATATAATCAATGTCTTCCGGATTCATCTGCGCATTTTTAAGCGCCATGGCCATACAGCGGGCAGCACCTTCACCGTTTTCAGGCGGGGCGGCAATATGATAGGCATCACCGGACTGCCCATACCCGACTATTTCCGCATAGATCGCAGCCCCGCGTGCCCGGGCTGCTTCAAGCTCTTCCAGCACGATCATCCCTGAACCTTCGGCAATAATAAAGCCGTCCCGATCCAGATCAAAGGGGCGCGATGCATGTTCGGGATCATCATTGCGGGTCGAAAGCGCCTTCATGGAGCCAAAGCCGCCCACTGCCAGTGGACAGACAACCGACTCCGTCCCACCGGTAATGGCAATGTCGCAGTCACCAAAGACAATATGTCTGTACGCCTCGCCAACAGCATGGGTACCGGCGGCACAGGCAGTGGACAGCGACAAATTCGGTCCCTTGGCGCCAAAACGCATGGAGATATGACCGGACGGCATATTGGGTATAACCCGGGGAATGAAAAAGGGTGTGATCCTGCGCGGTCCCCTGTCCATTAATACCCCGTGATACTGCTCTATGGTGGGCAGTCCACCCATGCCGCAGCCGGTGATAACACCAACCCGTTCCGCCAGCTCTTCGGTGACCGTCAGGCCGCTGTCCTGCATGGCAAACTCGGCGGCAGCTATCCCGTACTGAACAAAGAGATCAAGATTTTTCGCCTGTTTTTTTTCAAACCAGTCAGTGGCATCAAAATCCTTGACTTCAGCGGCAATCCGGCAGCCATGGGCAGAGGCATCAAAACGGGTAATGGGCCCAACGCCGCTGCGTCCGGTCATCAGCCCGTCCCAGGTTTTCTCCGTTCCGGTTCCCAGCGGGGTTACAAGCCCCACTCCTGTTACAACAACCCGTCGTTTCACTGTGCAGGTCCTGTCTGAAATAAATTATGCCTGAAGCTTGTTGACAAAATCAATGGCATCCTGAACCGTGGCAATCTTCTCGGCCTCTTCATCCGGGATCTCCACATCAAACTCCTCTTCCATGGCCATGATCAGCTCAACCAGATCAAGAGAGTCTGCGCCAAGATCATCCACAAAAGATGCACCGGCAACAACCTTGTCTTTATCCACACTGAGCTGCTCTACAATAATATCGACCATTTTGTCTTCTACTGCCATTGTCTTTCTCCTCAACTATTTTTTATTCACTCCGGCACATCACTGTATCCGGGACATTTTCGCCTTCAGGCGGTTAATTTCCAATCGGCACCCCGAAACCGGGTCACCGGAATTGCTTAATTCCCCATGTACATGCCGCCGTTGACATGCAGGGTCTGGCCGGTAATATAACTGCTCTCCACAGAAGCCAGATAACCGACGGCACCGGCCACATCTTCGGGGGTCCCCAGGGTTCCCAGGGGTATCTGTGCCTTGATCATCTCCTGAATGTCTTCCGAGAGATCACTTGTCATGTCGGTGACGATATAGCCTGGTGCCACACAGTTCACCGTCACCTGACGCGTTGCCAGCTCACGGGCCATGGACTTGGAAAAGCCGACCAGCCCGGCCTTGGCTGCAGCATAATTCACCTGACCACCGTTGCCAAGAAATCCGATAACTGAGGTGATATTTATAATCCGACCCCATCTTTTTTTCATCATACCGCGCATAACAGCCTTGGAACAGGTAAAAGCACCCTTCAGGTTGGTATCCAGCACCGCGTCCCAGTCTGCATCCTTCATCCGGGCCATAAGTCCGTCCCGGGTAATACCGGCGTTGTTGACCAGGATATCAATACCGTCATGATCTGCAGCACTTTCTTTGACAGCCTTCTGAACGGCTGCACTGTCTGCTACATCAAAACCGACAACAAACCCCTTACCCCCGGCAGCCGTTACAGCTGCCAGCGTTTCCTCGGCAGCTGTCGCATTACTGACATAATTCACACCAACAGTCGCGCCCCGGGCTGCAAGCTGCAGACAGATGGCCCTGCCTATGCCACGGCTGCCGCCGGTCACCAGCGCTGTTTTTCCTTCCAGACTCATGAACCTCGCTGCTCCTTGATTTTTTTGGTTAACAGGGGCACAATTTCAAACAGATCCCCGACCAGGCCAAAGGTGGCAAGATCAAAAATCGGTGCATTTTCATCCCTGTTGATGGCAACCACGGTTTCAGCAGACTGCATGCCCACTGCATGCTGAATTGCCCCGGAAATACCACAGGCAATATAGAGCTTCGGACAGACAGTCTTGCCGGTCTGTCCCACCTGGTGGGGATAGCTGATCCAGCCGGCATCCACTGCCGCCCTGGAAGCCGCCACTGCACCATTGAGTTCTGCAGCAAGTTCCTGGATTAAGTCAAAACCTTTTTCACTCTCCACACCCCGGCCGCCGGCAATCAGGACTTCAATCTCCTGAATATTGACCTGCTCATCTTCGTTGATCACGGTTTCCAGGACCTGCACCCGGGAATCAAGCAGCTCATCAGACAGTTCAACCGCAACAACCGTACCGTTGCGGTCTGGATCGACCTCGCCCGGGGCCATAACATTGGGCCGCACCGTGGCCATCTGGGGCCGTGAATGAGGACACTCGATGGTAGCCATGATATTCCCGCCAAATGCCGGTCTGGTCTGCAGAAGCATGCCGTCTTCTTCGCGGATGGCAAGACCCGTACAGTCGGCGGTAAGACCTGCACCCATCAATGTTGCCACCTGGGGAATCACGGAACGACCGATGGCGGTTGCCCCGGCCAGAAGGACTTCCGGCTTGTACTCTTTAACCAGCTGTTCCAGTACCCGGCCGAACACATCCTCGCGATACTGGGCCAGCTCCGGATGGTCGGCCAGCAGCACCTTGTCCGCCCCGGAGGCGATCAGGTCCCCGGCACTGTCGGCAAGACCTGAGCCAAAGAGCACAGCGGTCAGCTCAACACCGCGCTGATCAGCCAGTTTCCGGCCGATTCCGAGGAGCTCAAAGGCAACCGGGGCAATAACACCATGCCGGGATTCGGCAAAGATCCAGATGCCGGACCAGGCAGACAGATCCGCCTGCACTGTTTTTTCCGCCCCCTCAATGTGCAGGGCCTCGACCTCACAGGTGTCGACACAGGAACCGCAGAGGGTACAGGTATCTGCAACTACGGCAATCCCGTCTTCCACTGTAATCGCGCCAAAGGTACAGTTGGCCTCACAGACACCGCAGCCTATACATTTATCAACATCAACAATAAGCATTTTATAAATATCCTTTGAGCTGATCAACAAGCTGATCGACCTGCTCAACAGCTGTTCCGGAAAAAACCCGACGATTACCGCGCGGTTCAGGTGAAAAGACGTTGACTACCTGGGTCGGTGAGCCTGCAAGGCCGATAAACTGTTCCTCAGCCCCGATATCTGCTGCAGACAGCACCTGAATCTCCGCTTTTTTGGCTTTCATCTTGCCCTTGAGCGATGGAACCCTTGGATCATTAATATCCTTGACCACGGTGAGTAGAGCCGGCAGCGGCAGCTGCACCACATCGTAGCCGTCATCCATCATCCGCTCGACCTGAATAGAGCTGTCGGTTGCTGCACGGGTCTTCTGCACACAGGTCACGTAGGGAAGATTCATCCGTGAGGCAAGGCCGGGACCGACCTGAGCCGTATCACCGTCAATGGCCTGCTTGCCGCAGAGAATAAGATCAAAATCACCGATTGTTGCAACAGCTCTGGCAAGGGTGTAGGATGTAGCCCAGGTATCAGCCCCGGCAAATGCACGATCAGACACCAGAACACCTTTATCAGCCCCGCAGGAAATAGCCTCCCGTAATACAGCCTCAGCCTGAGGCGGCCCCATGGAGAGTACGGTTACTGTTCCGCCAAGCTGTTCTTTAAGACTCACGGCCTCTTCAAGGGCATGACGATCAAAAGGATTCATGATTGCCTCCACCCCCTCCCGGGCAAGGGTATTGGTCTCAGGATCGAGCCGGACATCCTTGGCATCAGGCACCTGTTTTACACAAACGATTATATCCATTTTTTTGTCTTATTAATTTGCGCAGTGAAGAAAATAGAACGTATTCAGTATGTTCTCATGTCAAAAAGTTCATCAGTGCTGCAGATTTGTCCGGATAGGAAGGCAAACTATAGTATCAGCCATGTGAGCCTTCCTATCCGGACAAATCTGCGGTGCTGAGGGACTTTTATGCGTACTCTTTGTTGAGTTCCTGGCCTATGACATTCCGCTGAATCTGGTTGGTGCCCTCATAGATCTGCAGGATCTTGGCATCACGCATCATTTTTTCCACCGGATACTCCTTCATGTAGCCGTAACCACCCAGGACCTGCACTGCATCGGTGGTAACTTTCATGGCCATATCGGTGGCAAAAACCTTGCACATGGAGGAAACCTTGCTCATCTTCTTAGGATGGGCATCAATGTGGCGGGCCGCTCCATAGACCAGAGCCCGTGCCGCCTCAAGCTCGGTGGCCATGTTCGCCAGAATATGCTGCACAGCCTGAAAGCCGATAACCGGCTTACCAAACTGAATCCGCTGTTTGGCATAGACAACAGCCTCATCAAGAGCGGCCTGACCAAGACCAATGCCAAGGGAAGCAATACCGGGCCGGGATATATCCAGAGTCTTCATAACCGTGATAAAACCGGTTCCCTTTCTTCCAACCAACCGGTCTTTGGGAATTCGGCAGTCTTTCATAATCAATTCACGTGTTGCCGAAGATCGAATCCCCATCTTATCTTCTTTTTTGCCATAAGAAAATCCGGGGTCACCGTCTTCAACAATAAAAATTGACGCCCCCCGGGCACCCTTACTGGGATCAGTCAGGGCAATAATGGTATAAATTTCGGCCTCCCCCCCATTGGTGATCCACTGTTTGGTCCCGTTGAGTACCCACTCGTCACCATCAAGTACGGCAGTCGTCCGGATGCCGCCTGCATCGGAGCCTGCATTAGCCTCGGTCAATCCGAAGGCAGCCCACCTCTTTCCCTCTGCAATAACAGGCATATACTTCTCTTTCTGCTCATCGCTCCCTGCAATGAGCACCGGAAAAATCCCCAATGCACTAGCTGCAAAACTGGTGGCAACCCCAACGCAGCCACGGGCAAGCTCTTCAAGGGCAATGACTATCTCAAAACAGCCGCCGCCGAATCCTCCATATTCTTCAGGGACAAAGATGGAAAACAGATCGGCCTTGGCAATATCCTCCATAACAGAGGTTGCAAACTCGTTTTTTTCGTCAAGTTCGGCCCGCAGAGGAATAATTTTTTCCTCGGTGATCTCACGGGCAGTATCCCTGATCATCTGCTGCTCTTCAGTAAGAAAATAATCCACCAATCTCTCCTTCTTCTCTCGTTCTCTCTATAATGAACAGTACTCTTCGTTTTCGTAAACTCTTCAGGCAGGGTACACAATTTTCGCAAGGCGTTTCAGGAACGCCCTGCTGAGCGTAATCAGGACACCCGATAATACCCATGTATAACTGGGGACTTGAGCGCGTTCAGCAGGGCCTTCATGGAGCGTTTTCTACCAACGCATGAGCATTGAACCCCAGGTAAAGCCGCCGCCGAATGAGCAGAACAATACAAGGTCCCCCTGCTGTAATCGTCCCTGACGATTCGCCTCATCAAGGGCAATGGGGATGCTGGCAGCGGAAGTATTACCATATTTATCGACGTTTATGAATACCTTTTCCTGCTCCACACCAAGACGATCCATTAACTTTCCCAGAATCCTCACATTGGCCTGATGCGGAATGAGCAGCGTAACTTCATCTATTGAAATATGCTGCCGATCCAACAGGCTGGTGACGGCATTTTCCATAGCCCGAACAGCATATTTAAAAACGTCACGACCGGTCATCTGGATAAAACACCCCTTCCGATCCGGATCAGATAAATCCGGATTACGACTGGCCGGACTGTCCATATAAAGAAGTTTCCAGAGCCTGCCGTCGGAAAAAAGTCTGCTGTCGACAATACCACGGTGATCTGAGCCGCCGATGACACAGGCCCCGGCCCCGTCACCAAACAGGATACAGGTATTACGGTCCTGCCAGTTAACCCGGGCGGAAAGGGTTTCAGAACCAATCACCAGCACCTTCATCTCCGGACGACCGGAAATGTACTTGTCGGCCAGGTCAAGTCCATACAGATAACCGGAGCAGGCCGCATTAAGATCAAAGGCAAAGGCATTTTCAGCCCCGATTTCCGCCTGGACAAAACAAGCACAGGAGGGCATGATCATATGCGGTGTCATGGTGGCAACAATAATCAGGTCAACTTCGGCGGCGCTGATATCTGCTGCTTCCAACGCTTTACAGGCAGCACTCGAGGCGAGTTGGTAATTCTGCTCACCGGATCCGGCAATCCGACGGGTCCGGATACCGGTTCGACTGGAAATCCACTCATCCGAAGTATCCACCATCTGCTCAAGTTCATTATTGGTCAATATCCGCTCGGGAAGGCAGGATCCGGTTCCAAGGACGGCAGCTCGATGCATGACCTACACCTGCTCCGTGTATTGCTGCAGCGTTTTGACGATCGAGTCATTGACCCTGTTTTCAACCATGTTTGCCGCCTCGGCAATGGCATTGCAGATGGCAACCGAGGAGGAAGAGCCGTGACAGATAATTCCGACCCCATTAATACCAAGCAGGGGAGCACCGCCGTATTCGGCATAATCCAGTCGTTTTTTAAACGAAGAAAATGCCTTGCGGATAAAAAAATAGCCGATCTTTGCCCGCAGAGATTTCATGATCTCAACCTTGAGCATCTGCATGGCGGCCTCGGCCAGTCCTTCACTGATTTTAAGGGAAATATTGCCGACAAAGCCGTCACAGACAATAACATCAACTTCGCCCCTGTACACGTCCCGCCCTTCTACATTTCCTATAAAATTAAGAGCGCTTTGCTGCAGCAGGGCATGAGTTTTTTTAACCAGGATATTCCCCTTTCCCGTCTCTTCACCAATGCTGAGGAGTCCTATAGTCGGACGATCCTTATGAAGCAGAAGAGCGGAACAGGAAGAAGCCATAATGGCAAACTGAAACAGATGCTGAGAACGGCAATCAACGTTGGCACCAATGTCCATCAGCATGACCGGATCTTTCAAGGTAGGAAACAGACTGGCAATACCTGGCCTGGCAATACCTTTCAGACGACCGAGTTTACGTACGGCGGCTGCCATGGTCGCGCCGGAATTACCGGCAGACACCATGGCATCTGCCTGGCCGGTCTTGACCAGATCAAAGCCCACCATGATGGTGGAATCTTTTTTCTTTCGTACCGCATCCACAGGAGACTCATGCATGGATACGGTTTGTGGGGCATGGACAATGGACAGGCGACCGGTACCGGTTCCGGACCGATGGGCAACCTGTTCCTTGAGCAGATCTTCGGGGCCCAGCAGAACGACTTCAAGGTCAGGGCGTTTGTCGATTGCCGACAAGGCTCCGTCAATCAGCAGTTCAGACCCCAGATCCCCGCCCATGGCGTCAAGGGCGATTCGCACGGCGCAGCCTAACCGAGTTCGTCCTCTATATTAATAATAGTTTTGCCCTTATATGTTCCACAGGCACCGCATAACTGATGCGGCATCTTCGGCTCACCGCACTCGGGACAGCGCCCGACACTGGGGCCGTTTAAAAAATCATGTGCTCTCCGCTTACGGGTACGGGAATGGGAATGTCTTCGTTTAGGTAATGCCATGGTGATCCTCCATAAATCCTTCTACCTGATATCCCCTGCAGGGGTCAGGAATATTATCTGATTTCAATCTCTCAGGCAGCGGCCAGACAGACCGCATACACCTTTACTTTTTGTTAAGCATAGCCAGCACGGCAAAAGGGGATTCCTTTGTCTCGGCGACACAGGAACAATCACCCGTGTTTAAATCAAGTCCACAGTGGGGACACAATCCCCTGCAATTCGGGGAACAGATAAACTTATCCGGCAGACTCAGGTACAGCTGCTGCCTGAGAATATCCCCAAGATCAACCACCGGTTCAGTCAGCAGCACAGTATCGAGGTCAGCTTCTGAACACTCCAGTTCCTTGAGGTTCCAGTTCTCATCAGGCTGAATTTCCAGCAACAGATGAAAGTCGACATCTACTGCAAAGTCATAGTCAACCAGACAACGGTCACAGACAAGCCGTGTTCCGGTGTGCAGAACCCCCTGTACCTCAACCCGATCCTCTCCCTTACGGTTCAGGACCAGTTCAGCCTGCACAGGAGCAGTCCTGCGCAATTCCGGTTCAGGAAACCAGGTATCGTCATTGATTATATAACGATTTCCCGTCCTGGGAATTTCTGCAAATGCGATCTTCATCCTGAAATCCGGCAACAGAAAATAATCACAACTAATGTGCGGTTAACAAAGTAGGAAAGCATACACAAAAATAACAACTCCTGCCAAGAAAAAAAGAACAGGATTATGACATGTGGCAAAAAAATAGAAAAAAGACGTAGAATCAATGGAAACAGAGAGCAAAATGTTTCCCTGACAACGGTTCAGATAGAAATTGTTCCCCAGACTGCAAGATGCCGGTCACTCACCTCTTCACAGTGCAGAGCAAGGCCGCTCTGCTGCAGCTGCCTGCGCACCTCGTCGACCCTGAAGGCAGCCAGGAGGGAGTTATAAAAATCCGTTTGCAGAACCTTCGGCTCGTTTGCGGCGTAGGTAGTTACAATATTGCATGCCGCCTCTTTTGATTCCGGCCGAAACAGGTCCATGACCAGGATTGCGCATCCGGAAACTGTACAGTCGCTAATGGTTTGCCAGAGAACGTTCGGACGATGGAGGTGGTGGAGAAGGCTGTTGGAAAGTATTACCTGAAAAGAGCCCTTCCTGTCGTGAAGGGGAAGACATTGACAGTGCAGGCTGATGCGGTGTGCAAGATTTTCCTCCTCAATTACCCTCCGCCCCGGTGCCAGCATGGCTTCGGCCCCATCTATACCAACACATTGACAGTCAGGATATCTGCGGGCAAAGCGGATCAGGATATCTGCCGGTCCGCACCCCAGGTCAAGCACACGACCATTGCCGGAAAACCCAGGAAATTTTTCCTCAAACAGATGAAGAAATTGAATATTAGGTCCGGAGAAATCCGCCTGGGCATAGGCCTGTCCCTGCTCTTCCTCCTCCATTAACTCCGGTTCAAGAATACGATCCATGTTTCTGCTTTAACGTTTCGTTCTGCCGCTGCGTTCCTTGAAGACCAATCGAACCGGTACCATGTCCAGCCCGAGTCCATCACGAAATCGATTTGCCAGAAAACGCTGGTAAGAGAAATGAATTCCTTTGGGATAGTTGGCAATCACGGCAAAGGACGGCGGGGCAGTACCGATCTGGGCGGTATAATAAAGTTTCAGCCTGCGCCCGCGATACATGGGAGGTTCATGATGAGCTATTGCCGCTTCCAGCAACCGGTTCAATGCACTGGTTGGAAAGCGCTGATAAAACTGGCGGTACATTTTACCAATAGCCGGAAAAATCCGTTTAATACCATAGCCGGTCCTGGCTGAAACTCTAAATACCGGGGCAAAGGGAATAAAATTTGTAGCCAGCCGGACCTCTTCAAGCAGCCAGTCCTGCCTTTTTTTGTCCTCTTTGATCAGATCCCACTTATTGATCAAAATTATAAGCGCCCTTCCGTGATCCTGGGTGTACCCGATCACCCGAATATCCTGTTCTGTAATACCCTCTTCAGCATCAACAAGTACCACGGCAATATCGCAGCGCCCCAAGGCCTTCAAGGCCTTAAGAATAGAAAATTTCTCCAGCTTGTCCGTCGTCTTCCCCTTACGGCGAATGCCTGCGGTATCAATAAGCTGATAGCTGTACTTATCTCGACTGAGCAGCGTATCCACGGAATCTCTGGTGGTGCCGGAAATACTGGAGACCACCATCCGCTCCTGACCGATAATGGCATTGATCATAGATGACTTGCCCACGTTGGGACGGCCTAAAAAGGCTATCCGTACGGTTCCTTCTGGCAGACCGGGCAAGGCCTCAACCTTGTCCAGCCTGGTGATCAGTCCATCCATAAGGGTCCTGAAACCGTAACTGTGATCAGCAGACAGCGCCCATAACTCCGCCACCCCCAACTCCCAGAATGGAGACAACAGCTCGACTTCAAGATCAGGCGAATCGATTTTATTCACCACAAAAAAAACTTTTTTCTCCGTCCGGCGCAGGAGGTCGACTATTTCATGATCACTGGGTGTCAGCCCCTGGCGACCATCCATAAGAAAGAGAATGACATCGGCCTCATCAATGGCCTGCATGGCCTGGTGACGAATATGATTTGTAATGGTATCGTCTTCGTCATCAATGCCGCCGGTATCAACTAAAATAAAGGGATGTTCCTCCCACTGAACCCGGGCATAATGGCGATCCCGGGTTACACCGGGCGTAGGATCGACAATGGCGTCACGGCGCCTGGTAATTCGATTAAACAGGGTGGATTTCCCCACATTTGGCCGTCCGATCAGGGCAACCAGGGGTTGAGAATCGTTTTTCAAGATATCAGGAAGGTAGTAGCTATTAGGTAGTTATCCAGCAGTCGTGCAGTACATGGAGAACCGCATCACTTTATTCGTTGTGGTTATGTCCGGAAACCCGATCCGGCCTTGCTGGTCAGGTGAAAGTAAAAAAACAACAGGAGAATCGTAAGCGCTTAACCAACGACACTCTTCTCCTGATAACACCTTGGAATATAAGCGTTTCAGTTACCGGTACCGACACAACGTACATACGCTCTCTTTGTTTTGTTCCTTGAACTCTCAGTCCCGAAATTGAAATGGACATACTGAGCCTTGCTTGTTTTGTCAGCTGAGGTAGTCGCTGACCAATAGGCGTCTGACTCGCATTGAAACGCAGGATTAACGGCCGGATACGAATGAGCAATCTCTACAAGCCCATTGAGTTCGGCAATCTCCGGCAGACGCCAGTCAGTTGAACCGGCAAAACTGAGTGACTGACAAAAAGTCATGGCGTCCTGCCAGGTCATCTTGTCTCCAGCAGGGTAAGAGGCAGCGGTTATAACACCGTCACTATTCGTGTCTGCCGTATTTTGCTGCCAGACTAATTCAGCAGTACCGTACTTGACAATCATGTCACCGTCAACACTCCCGGAAACAACCGGTGCTCCATCTTCAGCCTGGCCTGAAGCCGCAACAGCAAATAAAAATACAGACAGCAGCAGTAATCTCCCCATCATCCCACCTCCTTCACAGTTGTACACTGTGACATTTAAGATAATAACTTTTATCTTTTAAGATAGGTCATTATGCCATCAAGGATATCCAGATGTCAAATATCGATCAGACATTGTTGTATTAATGCCTTGAGGTATGGGTACTCATCGGAAGAGGTCCGGGCAAGAAGGGTTTGCATACTGTGAAGTGACGGCTTGATATACTGCCTGAAAAACTGTTTGCCACGCCGGTGACTCAGAAATGAAAAAGCACCAAGAATCTGCAGGTTACGCTGCATTGCCAGGACCAGATATTCGGCCTCAAAATGTTGTCGTTCATAGGGCACCAGAGACGTCAGCTCATTGAAATAGAGCTCAAGCAGGTCACGCTGCAGTTGCTGCGGCAGGCCTGCATAGGGATCAATAAGCAGTGAGGCCAGATCATAGGCCGCCGGACCAAGGCGACCACCCTGAAAGTCAATAAAACGCACCCGCCCCTGATACACCATAATATTACGGGACTGAAAATCGCGGTGCAGAAAGAACGAACCGTCTGCCAGCTGCCCCTGATCCGCCAGCAGGGAAAACTCTCGTTCTATCTGCTGATCTGCAATGGGCAGTTGCAGGAGATCACGACAAAGGGCCTGGAGAAAATAACCGGATTCCCTTTCAAGCATGAGTCTGCGATCATAACGCTCCGTGTCCCAGCACCAGGAGCAGTCAAAGTTTTCCCGGCCACGAACCTGCATACGGGCTAATTCAAGTACGCTCTGCCGGTAATACTGTATAACCTGCACAGAACCGATGCCGCTTTCGACAACCAGATCATGAAGCCGAACATCTTCCAGATCTTCACAGACCAGCAGACCACTCTGCTCATCAAAGTCAATCAGTTCCGGAACCGGCACTCCGGCAGCATGGAGGTGCCGACCAATTTTCCATCCGGCCGCAGCTTCCCGCAGTCCCACATCATCTCTCTCAGGAGGAGCAACAGCGATTCTTCTGCAGCCGTCCTCACGAATCAAACGACAGAACCTGCGCTGGGAACCGTCCGGGGTCATGGATTCCACCCGCAACCTGTCCAGCTGCCAGTCGCCCCCCAGCATCAGGCACGATTGTGCAATCAGATTATTATCCACTCTTTTCTCTATCAATCAAAGTAAAATATTATACTCTACCAGCATGTCTGGAGCAGGTAAGCGGAACGTAGTGGAGACTCCGGGTAAGCGGAACATAGTGAAGACTCCGGGTTCTAAAATCGCGGCCACAACGGACAATGAAAAAATTCAAGAATCACCGCCTTAAAGACCACTTTCCTTTAAAAGTATTATAATGTGGACAAAGAGCGTATCATAAAAGATTCATGATGAGTGCGTAATGACAATTTTCACCACTTTTACTCATTCCGGCCAACTATATTCAGGACGCCTTCAATGTTCAAGACATCACTTACCAACCCGGATGAATTCACCATCACCTATGAACTGGTGCCCGGTCGGGGATCCGGCGGCAAACGGATTGACCGGCTGCTTGATTTTGCTGAAAAGGCAAAGATGGACGGCAGGATCAAGGCCCTGTCCGTCACTGACAATCCAGGCGGCAATCCCGCTCTGGCTCCAGTGGCAATCGGGTCGGAACTGCAGCTGATCGGCATTGAACCGCTGATCCATTTTTCCTTAAAGGATAAAAATCGAAACCAGGTGGAAAGCCACATCTTTCTTTATCAACGGTTGCAGATGCTTTCCCTGCTTGTATTAGGTGGCGACTTCCCGAAATCGGGTTATTACGGTCAAGCAAAACCGGTTTTTGACTTGGATTCGATCCAGACCCTGCGGCTCATGCAGGACATGGAACACGGCTGCTATCGCCACCGGCTGCACACAAAAGACAGCAGTAGCAGTATATCTGCTCTGTTTAAGGGCTGCGTTGTTTCCCCCTTTAAAACAACAGAGGCGGAACAGGTGTGGCAATACGCCAAACTGTTGTACAAGGTTCGAGCCGGAGCGGATTTTATCATTACCCAACTGGGTTTTGAAATGACAAAATATCAGGAAATGATGACCTTCTGCAGGCAGCACTCCATTGAGCAGCCGGTTCTGGCCAATATCTTCATTCCCTCCCTGCCCGTTGCCCGGGCCATGGCAGCTGGAAAAATCCCGGGCGTGGTGGTGAGTAAAGAGCTGCCGACAGTCATGGAACAGGAAGCGGATCGGGGAGACCGCAAGGCTCGCCTTCTGCGTGCTGCAGCCATGATTAGAACCATACGGGAACTTGGTTACCAGGGAGTCCACATCGGCGGTAATGAACTGCGTTTTGCCGATATCAAATTTATCATGGACCAGGTGGAACAGACTTCGCAGAAACAATTAAATGACCGAGTTCTTCATTTTCAATCCGGCAATGGCTGGTATCTCTACAAACCGGTTCGGGCCGGACAAAATAATCTTTGCCAAACTCCTCTCCATCCCGGGACAAAACCAGGTGCTGCCGGACTGCATCAGCTTATTCATCACCTGTTGTTTTCCCGGCAAACGGTTTCCGGTCGATTGTTTAAAAAATTCTGTCTGTTCTGTGCAAAGGATAAAATCCGAACCCGCACACTGCAGACAGCAGAACAGTGGATTAAACGACTCCTGTTCAACTGCAGAATGTGTGGTGACTGCACTCTGGCAGAGTCAACCTACCTCTGCCCTCAATCCGGATGTCCAAAACGACTGGTCAACGGCCCCTGTGGCGGCAGCCTGCATGGGTTCTGCGAAGTCTTCCCGGATCGACACTGTTTCTGGGTCCGGGTATATAACAGGCTTGAGCAAAACGCCACGATAACCTCGTTAAGCAGCTCCCCTGCCCTGCCGCCTAAAAACTGGGCATTGGAAAAAACATCAGCATGGATTAATTATTTTAAGAAACAATAATCACCGCTGCCGACTTATCCCAGCTGCAGGATACCGGTCCCATTTCCGGTTGTTTCAGACTGTATTCACAGGACCATCAGTAGGTAAAGATGTCCCCTGTCGGGGAAATTGATATCAGCCGCCCAGAACAACAGCGTCCGGAATCTCGTAACGTTCCTCCCCTACACGGATCAGGTTCAGGTCTTTTTCTCTGGTTGCCTTAAATTCGGGATAGCCGTCCGCCTGGCTGGTGTCAGCGCTGACAGGTTTGCCCATGCGGAAGAAAATCGCGCGGGTCCGACCGTCCGGCTTCCTGATAACAACAGTGGCATTGCCGCCTCTGGCCCGGGCAACACTGAATTCGCATTGTCCCATGGGCCGGCCGGCAGACTGGGCGCAGGGAAGAGTTCCTGTGGCATCAAATTCGCCCCGGCCTGCACGCTGCGCTGAATCGTCCGGACCGGCAACACTTCCCTCAGGTGATTTTGCAGGGTCCTCCTGCCAGACATAGATGCCGCCATCGGCCATAAGACTCAGAAACAGCCTGCCGTCCTGCAGCAGATACGAACGGATATAACCGGTATGGGCGGCAATGCTCTCGCCCATGCTTGGGGGAGGACAGAGCGCACGGGTCATAGCCAGCGGCCCGAACTCAAGCCGACCGCTTTTACCGTCACCGGCAGGTTCAGCCGACCAGGTACCATTGGCACGGTTGCAGTTGAGACGCATGACAACGGTGCCGTCGGCCTTGAACTGCATGGTGTACAGCGACGGATCCGCAGGACGCGTTGTCCCCTGGGTGTCATCCATTGACTGAAACTCCACCAGACGCCAACTCGTTCCTGCAAGTGGTGTATCCGCCGGAGAAACAGCTCGTTCCGCCAGGGCGGATCCCGGCAGAAAGAGCAGGAGAAGAACGATCAGTTTTATTCTTATTTTCATACTATTACCTTTGCTTGAGTTTGCGTAAACTTAAAAATAATGGATAATCAGTCAGTTCGATGTCAGGGGACAGATATATGTAAAATGGACAATCGCGTAACAAAACGGCAGAATCACCAGGAGGATAAAGAGAAGGATACGCCGCTTTCGATCATTGTTGTTCTTCATTAGCCCTCCGTAAGCGCTTCATTAACTCCACTCTTGCCGTGATAACACCTCTGCACAACGACCATCCATTTCAACGTTCCCTTGTTATCCATGGGATATAGGTAATTGAATATCCGAAATGTTTTTTAATGTACTGCTGTCCCATGACATTCCAGGTTATACCGGTAATCATGGTTGCGATGGCAGCACCGTTAATGTGATATATCGGAATAAGAATACCATTGAGGACGATATTCAACAGACCGGCAAACACCATGATATTGCGAAGCGTTTTTTCATGCCCGGTCATATCGAGAAAGATATTGACTGCCCCTGCCGCCACGTTGACGAACTGGCCGGCCAGTAAAATGAGCAGGGCAATGTAACCGGCTGTAAATTCCTGCCCGAACATACCGAGTATCCGGTATCCAAAGACCAGGCTTATCAGCAGAATCGGTAAAATGATCCAGAAGGCGACTCTGGTTGAATCCTGGGCAACCTTCTTGAGTTGTTCAAGCTCTCCACCGTGATAAAGCTGGGAAAACTTGGGTGCGGCTATGGACTGGACTGAAATCAATACAAAGTTTGTCAGCACGGCAAGTTTGAGGGCAATGGTGTAAATACCGACCTCGCTCTCCGTCCGGAATATGCCGATCATCAGGGTGTCTGCCTGATAGATTATTACAAAGATTGCAGAGGTTAAAAACATGGGAAACGACAACTCTATTATAGAGTTGTAGGAAACTCGATAGTCTACCCTGCTCTTTGACTCCATTTTTCCGGTCAGGTAAAAAGAGAGAAAAAACAGGACCCCGGAGGTAATAAGAATACTTGAAAAAAGGGCATAAACCGGGTTGTTTTCCCGGTACAGGAGAAATGTCAGGACCGCTATAATTAAAAAATTAAGGATAAACGGAAAGCTGTGCATGAGCGCATAAATCTTGATCTTCTGCAGGCCCCAGATTACCTGGATATTAAGAATAGAAAGTGATTTTACCACCACAAAAACTGC
This sequence comes from Desulfobulbaceae bacterium, assembly GCA_015486315.1. Classification (GTDB taxonomy): domain Bacteria; phylum Desulfobacterota; class Desulfobulbia; order Desulfobulbales; family Desulfobulbaceae; genus Desulfobulbus_C. The sequence goes on along the minus strand of WFRY01000230.1, from coordinate 1,735 downwards.
GGTAATGGTAATAAAAAAATGCATACTGGTATTATGAAAGATATACCGACAGAGCAGCGGTGAAAACAGCATGAGCACCCCGCTTGTTATCAACGCCAGACAGATGACAATGAGCACCATCTTCCTGTGCAGGCAGCCAACCGATGAAGCGGAATACTTCTGCATATACTCGGGTACCAGCCGTAACACCGCAACATCCATCCCCATCAGGCTGAAGACAATGCAGATCCCCATGACGGAATTAATAATCGCCAGCACACCGACCATCTCGGTTCCGTAAAACCTGGCAACAATCAGGCTTGTTCCCAGGCCCGCAAGCACACCAACCACCTTTGCCATAAAGGTTAGGCCCGCACCCTGTATCATCTCCCTGATATGGGTATCGGTATTAATTTTATCTAAAAGAAATTTACGGATGCCTGCTATCATTGTATAAATCCGGGTTGGGACAGCTCATTGTCGGGTTTCACTCACATCTCGATTTGCAACACTGAATTGAAAAAAAACACAATATGAGCAAAACCCGACATTGTCGATGTAAAATCGTTCAACGCCAACCTACGTGTTACCTCGCAGTATCAATCCACCTGCGAGAAGCCATAACCTGAAAGGTTCTGCTGCAGGGTAAATGTCCTTTCCGGAAAATAATTATCAAAGGGCTGATTCAGCATGGTGACCTGGATACCCGGGTTAAAAAGTACCGACCAGGCGCTTAAAATTGATGCTGTTTTCAGCAGGGCGTGACAACGTGCAAGCAGGAGGCAGTTGACAATGGCATCCCGGTTTAAAGCATACTTGTCATGGCCGGAAAAATGAATGGCAACATTATCACGGGCCCGAAAGGAGTCATCCCGACTGACAACGAGATGACCCACCGAACTTTGTTTCATAAACCGGAGAAAATTATCATCATCGGTTGCCACAAACACTGCCCGGGTGTCGGGATTATTCTTGATAAAACAGCGAATGTGCTGCTCCACGTTTTCATAGGACACAGGGGGTGCTTCAGCTGATTTATCGGTTCCTCTGTAATGCAGACCAAGGGTTGGCCGGTCAAAATGATGCGCAGTGCAGAATGCATCTACCTCCTGCAGGACATCCTCCTGAATCACCAGGTATTTATTGATCAGATAAGAGGCGGATTCAACGGTTAACACCGCATCATAATTTTTTCCCAGGTCAAGCTCGCCGATGGTGTAAATCTTGACGAATTTCAGTTTTTCCAGGGCACAGGAAAAAGCGGTATTCACTTTAAAAAATGGTTGGAAAAAATCGGAATCGGATCCCGGATACGTAAACCGGAAGGCAGGCCGCAGATTATGTTCATCGCAAAAGGCCAGAATTTCCAGCACCCATGACAGTCTGGCCCCAAAACCGATGGTATTTTTTATCTCCACCGCCATAATCCCGTTGTCGATATTTGCCCGGAATACACGACGGTTGATCATCTTTTGGGCAAGATTTAATTTTAGCAGAAATCCTTTCATTTTCTCTATGTCCTCTGCCCCTCCGGGATGAACTTCTTGAACTTTATGGCTACAATCAGGTCGTAAGGTAACAACATAAGCGTTTCAGGAACGCCCTGCTGTGCTTGATCAAGGCTCCCGATAATACCCCTGTATACCTGGGGACTTGAGCGCGTGCAGCAGGGTGTTCATGGAGCGCTTACGTAACAACCTACTCCATTTCCCTGCCGATAAGCTTGAAACTCCGATCCTTAAGCAGGGAATACATG
>WFRY01000229.1 GCA_015486315.1 Desulfobulbaceae bacterium | reverse complement strand
GTCTGAAAAACAGGTATAAAAAGCTTATTCGTAAGCGCTTCATTAACTCCGCCCTTGGCATGATAACACCTCGGAATGTATGCGTTTCTGGAATACCATACTGTGTGTGATCAAGGCTCCCGATAATACCCCCGTATATCTGGGGACTTGAGCGCGTGCAGCAGGGTGTTCATGGAGCGGTTACGCTTATTCCGGGCAAGAGGCAAGCTGTTCCTTGCTTTTTCCGAAAAAGAAATTATATTCAAGCCTAACGAATCACCTTATAAAATAATAATGGCTGCAACGGTCCTGTACTCTACCTTAAGATACGAAACACATTTTAAATTTTATGAAAAATTTCTTTTCCAGCCCGATTGATTTCACCAAAGTAGACACCTTGGTGTATCATCTTCCTGATGGCCCTGCTTTTTCCGTTGAAATGCAGGGTGTTGAAGAGTTGTTTGATATAGAAATGGAGATCGGCGACATCTGTGACACCTCCGAGATTGACGGGGTTCTTCATTTCTTTCCCAAGGGGAATGCCTGAGTTACGTTTTCTTCTATAATCGCCTTTTCACTTTCACCTTTTCTCTCGTTATCTTATTGATTTATCGTAACTATTCAGTTACAGGCCACAGGTTATGCCAACATTATGCCGCTCCCTGAACAGCTACGACCTGTTCCCCTCTGATTTCCTGTAATGGACCTGAGCGGTGATCACCATGTCCACACCTCTCTCTGCAACCATGCCCGGGGCGAGATGGAGGAGTATGTTCAGTCTGCTGTTCTCAGGGGGCTGTCCTGCATAACCTTTCTTGAACACCTGGAATGCGGGATCATCTACAGCCACCGCACCTGGCTTGAACAAAAACATTTTACAGAATACTTCCGGGAAGGTAAGCGCCTGCAAAAACTGTATGCAGGACGTATTACCATAAGGCTCGGTGTTGAAACCGGTTACAACCCTGCTGCACTCGATCAATTACGCGATATGATCTCCTGTTTTCCCTTTGATCATATCGGAGTTTCCTATCACTATTACTTTGACGGCAGCAGACACCGGAACATGGTCAGCAGGAGGTCGGAGAATATCAAGGCCCTGATCGCGGCCGGTACAGATCATGTTCTTGATGAATACTTCAACGGTTTGATCCGGGCCTGCAGTGAACTTCCTTGCGACAAAATCTGCCATCTTGATGCCGTACTGCGCCATGTCCCGGGCATCCGCTTCAAAAAACGGCATTATAACCTGATTACAAAGCTGCTCACGACCATGGCGGGAAAAAACATCGGCCTTGAAGTAAACACTGCAGGTATTTCCCTGCGTTCTCAGCCTTACCCCGCTGAAAATATTGTCAGGCAGGCACAAGGGCTCGGCATACCGCTTCTTGCCGGATCAGATGCCCACCGGCCTGATCAGGTCGGTCGATATTTTGCACAGCTCTCCAGCCTTTACCGCTGAACATCTCCTTAAGACAGTCAATTACAGTTGGGTCTCCCCTGCCCTTTTTTGATGGCGTCACCGTGTCTGTCCCTGTGTAGACGGGGAAGAGGTATCCAAAATATGGTGCATGACAGTATTTCAACTGTAGAGAAATAACTTTTGGGTGGTTCAATCTTGTAGATTGAAGCATGGGGTTGTAACAGGTCAATCGGCTGTAACTTCTCAATAAGTAGTGGTAAAATGCCTGGATCCCCGATAACTACATTCGGGGATGACGATCGTAATTGCCTGCAACTCCGTCATCCTGACATGTTATTAGCCGGAGATAGCGTAGACTTCGATCCATAAAGTAAGATACAGCAACTTGCCACCCCTTATTGAGAAGTTACAATCGGCTCCGATAACCTATTGTGATAACGAAAACTTTGTGAGAAACAAAGGGAACAGGCTACAAGCATGTTCCAGCAAATGAACGGGATCCTTCCTCGCTTGAATGATAAAGCATATGAAAAAATAGTTTTCCCGGTTTCATCTTTTTTTTAAAAAAAATCTATTTTTGCTCCTTTTGTAAGAAATATGTCAGAAACGAGCGTTATGGTAGATAGTAATAGGACGTAACAAAAAGAGATGAGATGAAGGGAAAATAGATGCCCATGCCGCTCGAAACGAACAGCAAGAGTGAAAAATGGTTGCGCACAACCTCCCGGGTGCTTTATGAAAGACCGGAACGACTGCAGAGAATCGTTCTGGATATTGCAAAAGAAAATCCGGAACTGGGCTCCTATGCCTCTGATGTGGCAAAGTTACGCATGTCCGGGCTGGTAATGGAAGGTATTTTATTCGGAATATGGCATGCCGACTCAGCCGGTTATGTCGATCAACTCCTCAGGCAGCAGCCCATGACCTATATCCCGCGTTCTCCGGCCCTGTCTTTTCTGGCCGAACTCATCAAGACCGACCTGAACAGAAAACAGCGACTGCACCCCACCATACATTGACCATACGTAACTACTCACGGGGCAAACGACTCAGGGTGCAATCAAAAATAACTTCACATTCTGACTTTCGGCACAGCTGAACGACCCATACAGGCCGTTCAGCTGCTGTTGGTCTCCTGCTCGCCGGTATTATTCCGGATACCAGTCCACACCAATGCGACGGATTACATTAACACCGCCGCTTAAGACCAAGGTGTTCTTCCTGCCGACATGGTCCAGAAAGACCTGCACTTCATAGGACCTGGTTCCGGCATCACAGAGAATAATCATGGTCCTGTCCTCGGGTATTTCCTCATACCGTTTGCGAACCTCTGCATAGGGAACTGCTGCCCAGTTCTCCTTGCCGAATTTTTCCACAAACGGGCCGGCCTCCAGGGGATGGCGTATATCCAGTGCCATCCAGTCCGGTTCTGTGGAAAAGTCATCCATCCAGGCCAGAAAACGATCCATATCGAGCTTACGCAGACGACCGGCACAGATATTATCAGCCACAAATGCGGCGGCATTGATGGAGTCGATGGCCGCAGAAAACGGTGGTGCATAGGCCATCTCCGCCAACATGAAATCTTCAATGGTGGCGTCCTTGCTGATCATCACTGCAGCAGCGTCAATACGGGCTGATATGGAATCATTCATCAGGCCGAACCCCTGCATACCAAGTACCCGGCGGGTTCGTTTATCAAAAACCAGCTGAAAAACGGCAATGGCTTCACCCGGATAAAAATGGGCCCGGTCCGAGGGTGCGGTCAGGGCATAATCTGCATCAAAGCCCTCGGCAACAGCTGCCTCATAGGTAATCCCGGTGGCCCCTATACAACGATCAAAGGCCTTCATGATAAAAGAGCCGACCACTCCTTTCATGGTGGTAACGGTACCGGCCATATTGTCTCCGACAATCCTTCCCTCGCGGTTGGCAAGTGAGCCCAGCGGGGCATAGGTTTCCTTGCCGGTCACCAGGTTAGTGGTGGCGATACAGTCACCTCCCGCATAAATATCGGGGTCGGTTGTCTGCAGTCTGTCGTTAACCACGATACCGCCCCATGGCGCGACTGAAAGACCTGCCTCGGCGGCCAACTCACTGCGTGGCCTGACCCCTGCTGCCATGATAACGAGATCCGCTTCCAGGGTCCGCTCCGGTGTTTTAACTGCAACCACCTTGCCCTCTTCATTGCCGACAATCTCGGTTGCCCCTTCGCTGGTGTACACGGCCACGTCTTTTTCCTGAAGATGGGTTTTAAGCATGGCGGCAAACTGCCAGTCAACTATTCGAGGCAGAAGCTGAGGCATGAATTCAATAAGAGCGGTCTCTATTCCCCAAAGATCAGTAAGTGCCTCGGCCATTTCCACACCAATTGCTCCACCACCAATGACGACGGCCTTGCCCACCTGGCCTGTGGAAATCCTTTTTTTGATCTCAATGGCCTTATGCAGGTTGGCAATGGTAAAAACACCGTCGAGATCGGCACCGTTAATAGGCAAGACAAAGGGACGGGCGCCGGTGCTCAGCATCAGCTTATCGTATTCCAGCTCCTGCTGTTCACCGCTGTCCAGATTTTCGACCTTCACCTTTTTATTCTGCCGGTCAATGGCAAGGGCTTTGGTACGGGTCAGGACGTGTACGCCCTTGGCATTTTCAAAAAAATCTACATCCCGAACCATGTGAAAACTGGTGGAACGTAGCTCTGATTCATCGGAAACGTCACCACAGACATAGTAGGGAATACCACAGCCGCCATAAGAGATCAGGCTGTCCATATCCACAATGGTGATATCCCAGCCCGGCTGCAGTCGTTTCAGATGACAGGCAGCTTTAGGTCCGGCCGCAACACCACCGACAATAACAATTTTTTTACTCATGTCCTCCTCCTCAAAAAATTATATAACTACAAGATGTACTGACTTTTATATCTGTTCTCATCTCTCCAGAACAGCAAGCTTCACCCCCATACCGATAAACACGACACCACTCACCCTGCCCGGCAGATTACCTGCATTCCTGCGTTCCTGCAACAGGCGGGAAAACTTTGCCGAATATACTGCCAGCAGCAGGCACCAGCAGGTCCCGGTCATAATAAACGTACTGCCCAGCAGAATAAAGGACAACATGGTATGCGGATAGATCGGGTCAATGAACTGTGGCAGAAAGGCAAGAAAAAACAGGGCCACCTTCGGGTTTAACAGATTGGTTATAATTCCGGAGAAATACATTCGCCGATATCCTGTCTCCGTCCCTTTGCGCTCAGTAGCCGACCTGGTTTCCCTGGTCGATAACAAGGCCCTGATG
>WFRY01000228.1 GCA_015486315.1 Desulfobulbaceae bacterium | reverse complement strand
GTGCAGGTGATGCCGGTCGATAGCTGTCTGGTCAAAAGATTTTTTTCGCGATATTTTTTCCAGGATTCAGATAGTTTGAATTTTGATATACAGCATAACCACACCAAAACCATGCTTTAAAAGGGCTTAAACCGCTCTTTTGGGCATCAAAAAGGGCCATTTAAGAAAACGGCAGATTGACATGTAGGACCCAGGCTTTCAGAAAAAGGTAACGTATTGGTATGAATTTTATGCCGCAGTCAGTTCATCGCGAAGAACGTCCGGTCTCTTTTCCGCTATCCTTAATAATGTTTTTGCAGCACTGCTTGGCTCACGCCGCAGTTGTTCCCACTGTTGGATGGTGCGTTTGGAAACCCCGAGCAATTCGGCAAAAGCCGCCTGCGACAGCCCCATATTGATCCTGATCCTGGCGGTCGGGCTGTTTGCAGTAACCCTGCCCACACCTTGCCCCTGTTTGAGTTCTCTTGTGGCCTGCTTTATCTCAGCCTGCAGATCTCTTTTACTGTCCCGTTCTTTGATTTGTTCTTCAGATAATTTTTGCATTATTAATCACCTCTCTGAGCTGCCGTAAATCCCTTGCAGTAATATTTTCACGGGCACTCTTGCTATATAAAGTCAGAAACCAAATGCGTTTCTTTTCATCCTGCACATAGTAAATAATCCGCAATCCCCCGCGCTTTCCCGTTCCAGCACGTTGCCATCTGAGTTTTCGTACTCCCCCACTGCCGGGTACGACGGAACCTGCCTGGGGATTCTTCAGCAAGTGCTTTTGCAGTTTTACAAATTGCTCATCGCTAAAATAACTATCACGATAACGGCTGAATAAAGAAAGTTCAATAAAGCTATACATAGTTAGAGTATACTTCAATGGCGTACCAAGTCAAGATTGCCTGCGAATCATTATAAAGACAAAAGCAAGACAAAAGGAATATGGGCGAATTATACTTTCCTGGATCTGAAGATTATCTTTTTCACCCTGTTTGAAAGTTGCTTTTTGTGATGGCATCTCCCATTGAGCCAACTGCTTGAAGAGGTGTTGCTGGCGGCGAGTAATTGTTAAGCGATATATGCAAAAACATATTTTCCTGATTGTTTATATGTAGTAGCATATAAACATGTTGGGTAGCTTTAAGGGTCGGGCCGTGTCAAACGTTTGATATTGAGGCACAATCATGCAAAAACATGGCATAAAAGGACTTATATCGCTCTTTTTGGCATCAAAAGAGCCATTTACGATGGAGAAATGATATGGCTTACACCACGAAGGCTCATAGTGGATAGAAATAGAGGACTTTTGTGCATTAACTATGTTAATCATGAAATGTCATTGCTGATTTCCTGAGTTTATGGGATAATGTCCTATGCTGAATATCAAGGAACAGGGCATGCTGAGGCCCAGAGACCTTACGCGGAAGGTCCTGGCACATCTTGACGGGCATGAAATTATTTTTCTGCTCGGCACACGCCAGACCGGGAAAACAACACTTGCCGGGCTTGTCGCGGATGCTTCCGGGTATGACCGGGATGCGGTATTCTTTTTGCAGCAAAAAAGGGATTTGCCAGGAGGGGTATGCAACCATGGAGGAATTTATGGGCACGAAAGAAGATGCTTGGAGTTGTAAAATGGGACGATAACATGTATTCTAAAAAAATAGTTGAAATCTAAATTGAGGTAAAAAACGATTTTGATGTCTCGAAGTGGCTAATTACCCGTCAGGGAAGTGAAGATATGATGGCTAAAGAAAAAGAGGTCACAGTAGAAAATGATCTCGTCATCGGGCGGGATATCTTAGACCAGGCAAAGCTTAGAAAGCACCTGTCGCTTATTATCCAGGATGGAGAGCTTCATATCGTCCCTAACCCCCTGCCCGATGCTCAAAAGACCCTGGAAGAGCTGGCCGGATGTCTGGGACAGGAATCAGCGACAGAGTATAACTTCCATCTGAAAATTGGGGGCTTGTATGAAGCTCGATGAGTTCTGTCGTGGCTCCGTTTGATACCAATATCCTGTATATGTATTTCCGGGTTGATCCAGCTTATTTGTCTATAATCAAGGATTTCCTGAATCGAATAGTCCGCTTTGCAGGCTATTTTGGACCTATATACTTCTCATCAGGCGCGGCGGCACGAGGTTCGGTCCGTAATTCCGGTATGGATGTTTTTGATTATCACCTGTATCGACCATCCTGCTGCTGCCAATCAGGTTTTTCCTGTTGCTGATGGCGAAGATATGTCAACCACCGAACTTCTGCAACGGCTGGGGCAGGCAATGGGAAAACCTGCCCGTCTGTTACCTGTTCCTCAATTATGGTAGCCGCAGGGTTACGGCTGATGGGCAAAAAAAATCTGGCGGACAGGCTCTGCGGATCGCTGCAGGTTGATATCAGCAAGGCCAGAGAACTTCTTGGCTGGCAACCACCGATTACTGTTGATCAAGGCCTCAGGGAACCTGCTCAGTGGTTTTTGTCTGCCAGAGACAAAAGGAGTTGAAAGTGTTCCCTGGTTTCTCAGGCATGGATATGGCTTTTCTCGTGGCTGCGTTGTTGATGGGCGCAGCCGGGGCGTGGCTGGTCAGTCGTTATGCTCGGCGGATCGGTCTGGTTGATATGCCTAATGAAAGAAGCTCTCATGATCGTCCGACCCCGAAGGGCGGCGGCATTGGCGTTGTACTGGCGTTTGTTGCAGTATCTGTCTTTTGGGGGCTCCCTGCCGGATTTTATCTGCCGGCAACTGCCCTTTCCCTGCTCAGCCTGCTTGGGGACCGTGCGGACATAAGGCCCCTGTTCAGACTACTGGTACAGTTCAGCGCTGCTTTCCTGGTGCTTGCAAGCCTGGACGGATTGGCTTCGTATTCCATGTTTGGCGCTCTTTTAAGTGGGGGAGGACTTGCCGCCGGAATTGCGTTTATTCTGGCCTCTATATTTGTCGTGGGCACGGCCAATTTTTATAACTTCATGGATGGAATTAATGGTATCGCCGCCATTACCGCCATAGTCGGCTTTGGCCTGCTTGCGGCCTATGGCATGGCCTGTCAGAAGGATGCAAGGCTCGTTATGCTCTGTTTGGGCCTTGCGGCAGCCTGTGCGGGATTTTTACCTTTTAATGTGCCTAAAGCCAGAGTGTTCATGGGGGATGTGGGAAGTGTGCTGTTAGGGTTCGTCTTTGCAGTCATGGTGCTTGCTTTTTCTGCAGATCTTACGGAATTTGCACTGCTGGCTGGATTTCTCTTCCCCTTCTATGCTGATGAACTGATCACCATGGTGGAACGTATCAGAGACGGATGGAGTCTTACAAAACCCCACAGGCGTCACCTGTATCAGGTGCTGGCTAATGAGGCCGGGATTGCTCACTGGAAGGTGTCCACAGGATATGGGATATTGCAGTTGGTTTGTGGGATAGTCTTTTGGAAGGCATCAAAACATGGTATGTTTTTTTTTATATAACCCTTGCCATAGCCATTATGCTTTTTCTTATAACGAACCATAAGACAAAATCGTTATACCTTCAAGAAACATAAATTCTTTTCCATTAGTTCGGGCAAGAAGAGATAAGATTTTGAAACAGCGCTTAATCAGGAATCATCCGGCAAGACCAGCAATCTTTCACTGCGCCAAACCCGAACGATTCGAATTTTGTCTATATCCCTTCGGTAAACGATCCGAAAAGGCGGTCGATTAATTCTCTTAAAAAATCAAGCTCAAACTCCTGCACCTTTCTGCCGATAGAAGGTTGCTCGGAAAGCAACTCCACATCCTCGAACACCTTTTTTACAAGTCTTTTACCGACGTGAGGCACTTCCCGTCCGGCGTAGAATTCAATAACATCTTCCAAATCGGAAAGTGCTGAATGAGAAAACGAGATTTGTACGCGGTCCGTCATGTCAATTGATATTCAGATGTTTTTTCGCATCCTCAAGGCTCAACTCACGCCCCTCTTCCAAATCAACAATTCCTTTAAGAACCGCTTTCATGAACGCACGCTCTTCCGAATCCGATTCAAAATCAGCAAGAGCCTGTACCACCGCAACTCCCCGGCCGCGACTAGTTAAAACAACGGGGCGATGCGCTTCCTGAACCTGCCTGATAATTTTACCGGGATTGGCTTTCAGATCAGTTATCGTAACAATATCCTCAGAAAATTTCGTCTCCATAATTACACCTCGTAAAAGGGCCGTTAACAGGTCTTGCTATAATAGCCCTTAACAGACCATTCAAGTACGTAAACATATGAGTGGAGTCAAAATGCCAATGCCGTTTCTCTGAATCTGGCCTGTCTTATCCTGGTTGCAAGCTCCCACCCGGTGTGTGAAAAATTGTCTTGACATGCATTCTGTATTGCTTTTATGCATCAAGGAGGCAGGCCATGCAAACAACAGTTGATTTGCCAG
>WFRY01000227.1 GCA_015486315.1 Desulfobulbaceae bacterium | reverse complement strand
TATCTGGAGTTGCCATGTAAACATCTCAAAAGGAGGAACAACGAGTATGAACAAAAAAACACGTGGTTTTCTGATCGCAGGTGCTCTGGGGCTGTGCCTCGCCGCAGTGCCGGCAGGGAGTCAGGCAGCTGAAGAAGCAAATTCGAGCAGTGCCTGTATAAACTGCCACACGGATCTGGATGAAATGGACAGTTATGGTGCTGAAGCCGCTGGAGGTGGCGGCGCCATTGCCGGTTGAGGCGTTTCAGCCCCTCAGGTGAGGGGCAGGGATACTTTTGGCGTTGCCAAAGATTTTGTCGATTCAGTTCATGGCGAGATAGGATGTATTAACTGTCATAAGGGACATAATGTCGAGGACAAGGACAAGGCCCACAAGGATATGGTTAAAGATCCGTCCGAGGCAGGCGGCGGCGGTGTCTGCAGTGAATGCCATGAAGAGATTACCTCAACCTATAAAGATGCCATGCACTACAAGCTGACCGGCATCCTTGATATTACCGGAACCATAACCTCCCCCCATAAAATGGAAGATACCCTGCTGCCCGAGGCCTGGGCACTTGACTGTGCAGAGTGTCATGCCAGCTGCGGATCCTGTCATGTTGCCTGGCCCACCGTGGCGAAAGGCGGACTGCTCGACCGGCATCGGTTCCAGAAAACACCGCCCATGGACAAAACCTGTTATGCCTGTCATGGCTCCCGTTTTGCCGGTGAATATATGGGTAAATTAGGTGCAACCGCTGATGTCCATTATGAAAAAGGACAGATGGTTTGTACTGACTGTCATAGTGCAGATCATCTGCATAACACCCAGCCTGCGGATGCAAAACGCTATTACGCAACCAAAACCGTGCGCTGTGAACAGTGTCATCCCGATGCAGCAAAACCGGGTACGTCTAAGGTTGCAATGCATAATGCACATTCTGAGGGGGTTCTGGCCTGTACGGTCTGTCATGCAAACACCTACTTCAACTGTGCAAACTGTCACGTCTCTCTGGATGTCAAAGAACCGGGCGAGATAAAAGTCATCTTCCCGACGGATCCGCTGTACACGTTTAAGATCGGAACCAATATCGATCGCAGTCCGGAAAATCCTTATAAGTATAATCTGGTGCGTCATACCCCGATGAAAAAGGATTCTCTTGCCTCGTTTAGATATTTTCAGGCTGTACTCAAAGGTGCGCCCGGTCCGGAAGACCTGGTGGCAAACTATGATGCGCTCCCGACGTGGAACTCCGCTTCCGTACACAGTATCCAGCGCAGGACCAGACAAAACAGCTCCTGTAATGCTTGTCACGGCAATAAGGAACTCTTCCTGACGGAAGCCGACCTGGCGCCGGATGAACCAACTGCAAATCAGAAGATTGTCGTTAAGAAAATTCCCGAAGAGATAAAGAAGTAAACCGTCTTGACAGGAAAAGAGACTTTCACCTGAATTTCGCATTGGGCGAAATCCTCAGTTCAGGTTTTATGGACAAGTAAAAATAAAGGAGTATTTCAATGAAAATAAAGCTGTTACAAACTGTGATATTCATGTTGACAGCGGCAGTGGTTGGATTTGCAGTCGCACCGGTGACGGTTACGGCCGGCACGAATTCTCTGGTTACCACCGAGTGGCTGGAAAATAATCTTGCTGCCGATGATCTGGTTATTATCGATGTCAGAACAACAACAAACTACGGCGTGGGGCATATTCCCGGATCGTTCAGCATGCCGTATATAGCCTGGGAACCTTTTAATGAAAAGAAACAATGTCCCCTGATGCCGGAGGCAAAATATTTTACCGACATGCTGCAGGCCTTAGGGGTAAACGGATCGTCCCATGTGGTCATTTATGATCACGGCAACTCCATAGGTGATGCCACCAGAGGATGTACCTGTGTATGGATTCTCGAGGCCATGGGGCATTCCAATGTTTCCTATTTAGACGGCGGTTTCACCAAGTGGACCTTTGAGGGCCGGATTATTGACAACAAAAAGGCCGAAGGAGAAAAGGGTGATTTTACGGCAAAAGTAGATCCTTCCAAGGTCGTTGATCTGCAGCAGGTTGTCGAAAAAATGAAGAATAAAAACACAGTCCTTGTGGATGCCAGAAACAGTAATCAGCATTTTGGCGACGACAAGAGAGGCGATGTTGAACGTTTCGGCCACATCCCGGGGTCCATTAACCTGCCTGCCCCGTTTCTGGACCATGCCGGTGTCAACCGTGCTCCGGCTACCATCAAGCCGGAGAAACAGCTGGCTGAGATCGTCAATGGAGTGGGCATACCAGCGGATACAGACAGGGAGATCATCGTATACTGCAACACCGGTCAGTATGCCGGAATGAACTATTTTGTTCTCCATGACATCCTGGGGTATAAAAATGTCAGCGTCTACGATGGTTCAATGATTGAATACGGGCTTGATGACAAGCTTCCGCTGGTTAACTTTACCTGGGGCAGCAGTGCCAGGTAACATCAGGAACTTAAATAATTCTGGAGGATTATAATGAATACTGTATACAAACTGAAAGCGTTCCTGATGAGCGTTGTCCTGTTGATGTTCTGCCTGCCGGGGGTGGTTTCAGCGGCAGATACGAATCTGGTTACTGTTGACTGGTTAGCTGACAGTCTGCACCAGGAAAATCTTGTTATTCTTGATGTAAGTGAGTTCATTCACTACGAAAAAAAGCATATTCCAGGTGCCGTCAAGGGCTTTGGTCCCTGGATGACCATGAACCGGGATTTTGTCGGCTTTATGATGCCTGCAGAGGCTGATCTGGTAGACATGATCCGGGGATTTGGTATAAATGATGATTCTTTTGTCGTGCTATACGATGAAGGGGTTACCTCTGCCGATACCGCAAAAAGTGCCCGTGCGCTCTGGACCCTGCATGCCCTTGGCCACGATAATGTTGCTATTCTTGACGGCGGTATGGCCGCCTGGGAGCAGGATGATCAATCAGTATCAACCGCTCCGGCCGCTCCTCTTACTGGTAATTTCAGTGGTAAACTGGTTGCAGATAAGATTGCAACCTTAGATGAGGTGCGGCAAAAAACAGGATCAGCCAATGTCTTTTTCGTGGATAACAGAATTCCTGAGCAGTATTTCGGCCATGAGAAAAAAAGTGAGATCAGTCGGTTCGGACATCTGCCCGGAGCACTGCTCTGGCCGGATACCTACATGACCATTGCCGGTGAAGATTTTGCTCCTTCCTACTTCAGGGAGACTGCAGATCTTGAGTTGATGGCAAAGGGTATTCATCTGCCGGCAGATAAAAAAACTGAAATCATCACCTACAGCAATCATGGACTTGCCGCAGCCACGGGATACTATGTACTGCACGATATCCTTGGCTACACCAACGTGAAGGTCTTTGACGGTTCAATTCTGGAAGCCTCCTATGCGGAAGGATTCCCCATGGCCGTCAACAGGTGGGGCTGGGAAAAGAAGTAAAGAGTAAGTGAAACAGTGGGGAAGGCAGGGTGGGCTGCAGAGGTTCACCCTGCCTCTCTTTCATGCAATAGTATCTTATTTTGTGTTGTACTGCCTTTGCCGCTGCGCTGTATCCTGGCGGTAAAATCCCGAGAGAACATCATACAATGCTTTGCGTTTTTTCTCCATTCTGATGGGCCTGTCAAAAAAATACTCCGTTGCCACGGCAAAAAACTCCGCCTCATTGAGGGCTCCGTACGGATCAAGAAATGTTTTTTCTCCTCTTTCCGATCTACGGCGCAGGCGAAGAAACTCTTCCGTAAAGACCTTTGCCCATATTTTGTACTGATCCCGACTGTGCAGCCTGGGGGTTCCATTGGCTGCCCCTGATTCCATATCAAGTAAATGGGCGAATTCATGGTACACCACATTATGGCCTGATTCCGGATGCCGGGCACCTCTTGTCACCTCGTCCCAGACCAGGATTACCGGGCCACGTTGAAATGCCTGTCCGTAAATGGCGGTTTCCGATTGCTCGATAAGCGGGCTTTGGGTAAAAACTCCCATCTTTGGAGGAGGAACAACAACGGTTGAAGGGTAAATCAGCAGGCTGAGCAGGCCTGCATACAGGTCGTGGGGAAAGCCGAGAATCAGCATGCACGCCTCAGCTGCTATAACCACCTTTATCTCATCTGTTATTTCCTGGCCATTGCAGCCTTCATAATTTTTTTCAACTGTAAACACCTGGACCATCTGTTCCAGATGATTTTTTTCCTCTCCATTCAGGAAAGAATAATGGATGACCATTTCCGCAAGAATCTCTTTCCATTCAGCAGGAAAGGGCTGTTGCAGAATTTCCTTTCTGCGATGATCTCTCAACCAGTGAAACATAATGTTGACTCCTCGAAATGGGGACTTGATAGAGACGAATTAAAAAAGGAGAAAAAGAGCAGGGAT
>WFRY01000226.1 GCA_015486315.1 Desulfobulbaceae bacterium | reverse complement strand
AGAAATCAAACGTAATGTTTACGCTTAGGGTTCAATCAAAAATAACTTCGTAGAAATGTGTAGACAATGTGACATATATTTGCTCGATCTGATTGAGTGAAACCGCAGGCGTAGCAGGGCTACGTTGAGGAATTCGCGATTGAAGATCGGCCGAAGACGGTGTTGTGTCGAGAGGGTATGGAGATGAGTATACGCCGGCCAATTTTCCCGAGTCAGGAGATAGGCCCTTATTCAAGGGCTGATTGGGAAAGGAAATTTTTTTAAAATAGATCCATCATAAACCATTACAGGGAGGATCAACATGAACAGATTGTATAATAAAAGTGTTGTACAGGGCACAGAGGAAAATTTTGCCACCGGCTGGTTGCCCCCAATGCCGGACCTCCGTGATTATACCGACCGAGAATCGGAGATTGCCAAGATAACGAAGAAGATGGGGATCAGTACGAGCCGGAAAAAAAAGGTAGATCTTCCGGAGAAGGTTGATCTGCGCTCCTGGTGTTCACCCGTTGAGGTCCAGGGCAGTCTTGGCTCCTGTACGGCAAATGCCGCTGTGGGAATTGTAGAATATTTTCAGCGCCGCGCCTTTGATAAACATCTCGATGGGTCACGGCTGTTTGTCTACAAGACCACTCGTAACCTGATGCAGGTTACCGGCGATACCGGGGCATGGCTCAGGAATACCATGGGAGCGCTGGTGTTATGCGGGATACCTGAGGAAAAATACTGGCCCTATACAGATGATAAAATAGAGTTTGATAAAGAACCGCCTGCTTTTGTTTATGCCATGGCGGATAATTTTGAAGCGCTACGATATTTCTGCCATGATCCCCTGGGTGCTGATATTCCCAGTGAACAGGTGCTTGCAAGAGTCAAAATATTTCTGGCTGCAGGTATTCCTTCCATGTTCGGTTTTTTTGGTTTTCCCTCCTTTAACAGTAATAAAGGCCCGGGAGAAATTCCGTATCCATGTCCGGGGGAGCAGGCAAAATGGGGTCATGCAATTGTGGCTGTCGGTTTTGATGACAAGAAAAAGATAAAAAATACCCAGTGCAACAAGATAACCACCGGAGCACTGTTAATAAGAAATTCATGGGGGAGTGGCTGGGGAGATGCCGGATATGGATGGCTGCCGTATAAATATGTGACGACTAATCTGGCTAAGGATTTCTGGTCGTTATTAAGCATGGAATGGGTTGACACCAACAAGTTCGGGCTCTGATCCGTATTGGTGGATGGATCGGTTCGCATCCGATTCATTCACTGGAAAACCGGAGATTGAAAAGGGGAATTTCATATGGCAATACGCAATTACGGCTTGCTGAAGGGAAAGGCTTTAAACAGTCAGCTTGGTTCCGGCAGCAGTCCTCACTACCAGGGAAGAATATTATGCTTGAAACCATTTTAAAAAAGCCGATTGCGGTCATCATCGGTGCCCTCCTGATCGGTCTTGCCTTGGGCGCTAACATAAACTGACCCATTATGTAAAGCTTTACATAATGGGTCAATTCTAATTAGCCTTGAAGGCCTTGCCGGTCTATCAGGTTTTAACAACCTGCCCGTGGACCTGTTTCCCGACCTGAACTACCCGTTAATCAACATCATCACCCATTACCCGGTCGGTACTGCCGAGGACATGGAGCAGGTGATTACCAGGCCCATAGAAAATTCCATGCAGGGTCTGAACAACCTGCAACATGTCAGCTCAATCTCTGCGCCGGGATTTTCCCAGGTAACCGTCGAATTTTCCTGGGGTGTTGATGTATTGCAGGCCTGGCAACTTGTCTATGGCAGGCTGGCACAGGTTCGTTCCAGCCTGCCGGCAGGGGCCGAGTCAAAGCTGGAAAATATCGGCACTTCACTGGCCATGCTTTCCACCTATACTTTGAGTGGCGGTGATCCTGTGCAGACCCGCAGCTGGGCGCAGTATCAGCTTGCCCCCCGTCTTACCTCGCTTCCCGGGGTGGCACGGGTCGAGGTAATGGGCGGGGGCATGTATAGCTGGCGTGTTGATCTTGATCCTCTCAAGCTCAGGCAGGCTGGCCTGACGGCAAAATATCTTGCAGATGCCATTGGCCGGGCAAACATCTTGGATACTGGGGGCTACCTGGAAGAGCACGGACGGGGTCTGTTGATTCGCACCGACGGTAGGCTGCGAACCATTGATGATCTCCACTCCGTGTCGGTACGGGGTAGCGGCGCTGTCCCCCTGCGGCTCGCTGATGTTGCCCAGATCTATGCCGGTACCAAACCGCAGCGATACGTGATCACGGAAAGCAGACTGCCTGCAGTGGCCTTCACCATTCAGAAACAGCCCGGAGCCAGTACTCTTGCGGTCTCCCGACTGGTGGACAGGGAACTGGCAGGGATGACGCTGCCGAACGGAGTGCAACTGGAAAAATTTTACGACCAGGCCGAGATTTGTTCCTCCCTCGATATTATTTATCTGGAGAGATTCGTGTCTGGTAAAGTGTGTCAAAATAGACAAATGACTGTGTGATTGCCTGCTCTTCTTCCCTGTTTTTATCTATGATTGCTCTGATATCGTCCTGTACCGCATAGGTCTGCATGATTTTTTTTGTCTCCCAGGTGTTGATCTCAATATCATGAATAATCTTCCCGATGTAGATGAGATGCTCATCATTAACGTTTTTGTCCTGCAGGATAGATTCATAGGCAGAGAGTGCGTGTGAGCGTTTGAACTTTGCTGATGGAATATCAAAAGGGATACCGTTTTTTACCTGTTCTCCTTTAGGAATCAGGATGAATTCCGCATCCTGATCGACAAATCGTTTGATAAGCCACATGGATGCCAGTTTATCGGGTTCCAGTCCCTGCCAGGTAACATAGGTTTGGCTGTGGACGACAGTCGGGATTCCCTGAAAAAGAAGGAGCAGCACCAGCAGCCGGATTCTATTTCCCACTGTTTTTCACCATAGTTGTATACCAGTCTACGGATTGCTGTATAACACTCTGAAATTTTACGGCAAAGGACTCTTGAGAGCCGAAGAATTGCTGTTTACCACTTTCCAGCACCAGTACTTTATCTGCAAGCTGCAGAACTTCTCCCAGGTCGTGTGTAACATACACCATACTAATCTCTTTTGTCTGTTTGATCCGTTGCAGGAGTGTGATGATCTTCTGATGGAGGGCATGATCCAGATTGCTGAGAGCTTCGTCGAGAAGAAGAATCTCCGGGTTTGTGACAAGTGCCCGGGCAATGGCGAGTCTCTGCTGTTCTCCACCGGACAGTTGTCCGGGATACGAACAGGATTTTGCTTCGAGTTCAAATCGCTGCAGCAGGTCTGTTATTTTTTCCGCCCGCTGCTGTGCATTCAGATTGTCTGTCTTAAGCCCGAACAGAAGATGTTGGCTCACTGTCATGTGAGGCCAGAGGGCGAGTTCCTGAAAGATCAGAGAGCAGTTACGTTTGTGGGCAGCGAGCAGGGTCTGTTTGTCAGAGACAGTGGTGTTATTAAAACAAATACTGCCAGAATCCGGGCGTTCAAGTCCCGCAAGCAGACGCAGCAGTGTTGTCTTCCCACTCCCCGATGCTCCGTAAATGACCAGGGTCTCTGTCTCCTCCAGGGAGAACATGATATCTGACAGAATGGACTTTCCTGCCCGGGTAAAGCCGAGATGCTTAATGTTTATGTTCATTCCCTGCCCATGAGTAACAGAATTTAAAAAGAAGTGCGGAAAGAAGCACAACTATAATAATAAAGAGTGACAGAGATGCAACCATATCATCCGCCCCGTAATGCATCAGATTGTATATCCTGACAGCGATGGTTTCTCTTCCAGGGGGAACAAGCAGCAGGCTTGCAGAGAGTTCTGAGAAACAGCAGATAAATACCAGAAAGAAGGCGACTGCCATGCCGGGTCTTATCTGGGAGAGAATAATTGTGAAGATTACTTTTCCCGTTTTCTGTTCCATCAGCACTGCGGCTTCTTCATTTTCATAAGGGATCTGTTCGATAGATGCCTGAAGTATTTTTACTCCCAGAAAGAGAAAGTGGGCGGTTAGTCCCAGCATACATAACAGTGAAAATGAGGAGAGCTGATGGAAGTCAAAATAATTTCCGGCTTTGAGCAGTCCCAGACTGAAAAGTGCTGCAGGAATCGCCATGGGAAGAAGGGCAGAAAATTCAAGAAATGAACGTGACGGATGCTGCCGTGCCAGAAGATATGCACAGGGAAAGGAACATATAACGGTGGCGGTGGCAGAGGATATCCCAAGCAGGGTACTGTAAAGAAGGGCTTCAGAGGCATCTGCCAGTGCTTTGAAAAAGATGGTGACAGAGGGAATGGCAGAGATAAAGACAATGCAGGGAAGAATAACCGAGAGAAAGCAGATACCTGCCAGAAAAAGAAATGCGTATGGATTTGCAGATTTTTTTGTTTGCAGGTCTCTGTCCTGAGTGCCTGCAAAACCGGTATATCTCTTACCCTGCATGCTTTTTTGAATGAGTATGGCAAACAGTATCCCAAAGGCAAGCAGGGGAATCGTAAGCAGTAATGCACCTCTCTCATCAAACATGGCAGCCAGCTGAATAAAGATTTCAACCGACACCACCCTTACTCGTAAAAGATCCGGGACATCAAAACTGTTTAAGGAAAACAGGCTGACCAGCAGACAGCTGCCGAGAATATGCGGGGCAATAAGGGGAAGGGTTATTTCTCGAAATACCCGAAGGGGCGGGCTGCTGCAGTGGGCAGTGTCTTCAATATTCCTGTCAACAGATAAGATTCCTGCCATCACGATGGTTGTGACCAGTGGGGTGAAAGCGATGCCAAATATCAGGATAACGCCTGCTTTACTGTAGAGTATACCGTGCAGGAACTGCTGTGATACGGATAGGGAGAACAGCGAAACCAGTATGCCGTCGGCGGCAAAAAGCCTGCTCCATGCCAGGGCGTGTATGTATGGGGAAATAAGAAAGGGAATAAAGGATGAGTAAAGAAAAAAAGAGCGCCAGGCAACAGGGACTCTCTGCAGAATAACTGCCTGCATCGTTCCTATAATTCCTGCAATTAGAGCACTGCCAAGAGCAAGTAAAAGAGAATTGTAGAGGCTTTGCAGGTATTGCCCGTGAAATAATTCCCGCAGACCGGAACCCGTCTCAACGGTCTGAGGGAAAAAACTGAGATATCCACAGGCGGGCAGAAAAAGAAGAAGCAGACATATTGCACAGGCAGCAGGGAAAAGCGGTTTAAAGAGGCAGTTGCTGCTCATTTGTTGGGGAGAGATTACTGAACAAAGAGATCGCGGCAGAATGCGTCAGATTGCCGAAGATGGCTTGCGGCCTTATTGTAATCGATTTGCATAACTTTTGAAGGGAAGGCTAAGGGAGTTCCTGTTCCGGATGGAGTATCTGTTCGTACCGGAATATTTTGAGAGACACTTTCTGCCAGCAATTGTTCCACCGTGTTGCTTAGAAGGAAATCGATCAGTTTTTTACCGTTTTCAGGATGCGGTCCATTTTTTACCAGGGCAACAGTGTTGGGGATAAGAAATGTCCCCAAAGACTGCTGGTCCGGATAGCTCATTGCCACAGGTTTTCCCCGAAGGAGAGCAACATGAACGTCGTCGGTATCCGTTATGCCAAGAGGGCGTTCACCGGCAGCAACCACATCCCGGACAACGGAGTTCCCTGCAACAATCAGGATATCATTTCTTTTGAGATTTTTCAAAAAGGATTCGGTCTTCTCCTGCCCCATCACTGCGTAGAGTGCACTGATATGGGTTGCTGTGGTGCCAAGGAGCGGATATGCCATAACAGCTTTTCCCCTCCACCCGGGCAGGGTGAGTTCCTCCAGACTTTGGGGCAGGTCGGATTTCTGCAGCATTTTTGTGTTGTAGATAAACACCCTTGCCCTGCAGGCAAAACCTGCCCAGTATCCGTTCGGGTCCTTAAACTGTTTGGGGATGCCGGCTCGTTCGGGAGAAAAGTAGGGGGTGAATATTCCTTTTTGCTGCAGGACAATGGTGCGGATAATCTCAGAATTCCAGAACACATCTGCCCTGGGATGTTTTTTCTCAGCCAGCAGACGATTGCTTAAGCCCACTGTTTTGGCAGCTTCTACGTCATAGACTGCCTTTACCCGGATACCTGTTTGCTGTCCAAACAGTTCCAGGATAGGTTCGGAGAAAATCTGATCTACGGAGGTATAAATAACAACGCTGTTCTTTCCATATCCCGCCGCCGGATAAGACAATAAGAGCAGCAGGAAAAGAAATAGAAAAAAGAATAACTCCCTTGAACCTAACAATCGAATCAATGCAGATCTGCCATAATCTGTATGCTATAAAGACCTTCTTCCATATCGGTTCTGATTCTCCTGATTGTCAGGTTACTATCAGCCAACGTTGACTCACTTAGGCCGGTATATTTTGTAATTCGTGTAGATGTTAGGACTAGTGCGCTCACGGTAGCGTGTCGCCTCCATGCTCTTCTTCCACCACTTACCAGGATAGCGGATTGTACGTTCTCCAAAAAAAAGTTGTATATCTTTCTGGATATCTAAATGACCACCACTCTGAAATCGTTGGATCTGAAGGATTCGCTTTGTATCTTTATTGTCGCCAATCACGATAGCGTAATGAGTTCCATTGTGAATATCTGCTTCTCTGCCAGCACCAAAAACTATAATATCTCCACCTTTCAGATCATCCATGATGAGCTCTTTGCCAGGTTTGTTGATAACTACTTCATCGTATCCTTTGTCTATCGCGTCACCAACTACCTGCTTGTCAGTGCCTTTCACTCCCCCCGTGGGAAGTTTGCCTCCTGTTGCTTCATAAAATGCCAAATCCTGGCAACTGGTGAAATGCATGTCTTCTCTTTTTTTCCATTTTACGAACGCTTTATTGTTGAATACCGCATTTTCCTTATCGACTTTGTCGTAATAGCTCAGACTCTCACTCGTCAAAAGACCCTTACGCGTCAAAAGACTCTCACTCGTCAAAGGATCGTCACAAGCCAATCCTGTTGGATCTATGGTTTGCATGGGAGATCCACCCGTATAGCCAAACAAATTGACACCACCGTTTATTCCGATTGGATCAGGGGATATATAACGGCCGGTTACAGGATTATACACTCTGTGCCAGTTATAATGAAGTCCTGTCTCACTGTCTGTGTACTGACCGGGGAAGCGTTGGTTCAGTGTAAATGCAGTACCATTGTTGTCTACATCATCATCGATCAATGCTTCGCCGAATGACAGGTAATCCGCCTGCCAGAGCATAGACTGTCCTTCGTCTAAAACATACTGCGGGGTTTGCAGGTGGTTGGTCAGAATAGTTTGGAAAACGGTGCCTTCAGTTATACCAATCAGATCAAATGTGCCGGGAGTATAGCTGTAATTTCTGGTCAGTTGGCCGGACTGGTCAAATTCCGCCAGGACATTTGCTCCGTCGTAAAGATACCAGGTAGTGACGCCGTTGACTGTT
>WFRY01000225.1 GCA_015486315.1 Desulfobulbaceae bacterium | reverse complement strand
TGATTTTCGCCTGCCGCGTAAAAAAGGGTTTTTTTCCTGGGAGCGTTTCTTTCTGCTTACCGATTACCTGCTCAACCGATATGTTGAATTTCCTGTTCATCCCTTTCGCAAAACGGCAATCCGTTCCTGCCGGGAGTGGATAATCGAGCACCAGGATACGGATGGCGCCTGGGGAGGTATCCAGCCGCCCTGGATCTACTCGTTAATGGCCCTTGGCGCCGAAGGCTACGCCCTTGACCATCCCGTCATGGCGGCAGGACTGCGCGGCTTTGACCTGCACTGGTCCTATGAGCGAAACCAGGGCATATACCTGCAGCCCAGTGAATCCCCGATCTGGGACACGTTTCTCAGCCTGCTGGCCTTTCTCGACTGCGGCATGTTGCCCGGCACCCGGGAGGCTGCGGAAAAGGCCGTTGCCTGGCTGCTGCGGGAGCAGGTGCTTGTCGGCGGCGACTGGCAGGTCTTTGTCCGGGATGTCGAGCCGGGCGGCTGGGCCTTTGAATTTGAAAATGACAAGTATCCGGATGTGGATGATACGGCCGTGGCGGTCATCGTCCTGCTGCGCCTGCTTCCCCTGGTAAAAGAGCCCAAGTTGCGGCAACAGATGCAGCGGGCCGTTGACCGGGGGGTTACCTGGATGCTGGCCATGCAGAATTCAAATGGTGGCTGGGCCGCCTTTGACCGCGATAATACGAGCAGAATTCTCACCCTTATTCCCTTTGCCGACTTCGGCGAGCTGCTGGACCCGCCCAGCGTTGATGTCACCGCCCATGTGGTCGAGGCCCTGGGGCTCTACGGCCACGACCTTACCTCACCTGCCGTGGCCCGGGCCTGCCGCTACATGCGGCGGGAACAGGAAGAAGACGGCTCCTGGTTCGGACGCTGGGGGGTCAATTACATCTATGGCACTGCAGCGGTACTCCCCGCCCTGGAGGCGGTCGGCGAAGACATGCAGGCAGACTATATCCAACGGGCGGCCCGCTGGCTGGCCGAGTATCAAAACACGGACGGCGGCTGGGGAGAGAGCTGCGGCTCCTACATGGATGACAGCCTGCGCGGCAGGGGGCCGTCGACCGCATCCCAGACCGGCTGGGCGATCATGGCCCTGCTGGCCGCCTCCTGCCGTGAGTTTGACCATACTATTCAACAGGGAGTGAGTTTTCTCTGCAACAGCCAGCGGCAGGACGGCACCTGGGATGAACCCTGGTACACCGGCACCGGTTTTCCCGGCTACGGGATCGGTAAACGAATCGACCTTGAAAAGGTCGGTGACCAGTACAGCCAGGGCGCTGAACTTGCACGGGGATTCATGCTGAACTATAATTTATACCGTCATTATTTTCCGCTTATCGCCCTGGGAAGAGCGAAACATGAAAAGCGGTTTGAATGACGGTATCTGCTCACCCCTGCTGAAGGTTTTTTGAACTGTTACACTACCTGATACCTGAGATGCAGAAAAATAATGAAGCCTGATTTTCCGTCCGGGGCAGGCAGATACAGCCGTTTCAACCGGCCGGTATAATAATGGTTTTGAATATATCCAGGGGACTGCTCCCCGGCATCCCTGAAGGGGCGCAGGACACTGGCTGAAAGATCATCGGAATGAACAAAAAAATGCCGGTCAGTGGCAGGTAACCGGGCATCAGGTCAAAAAAAATCTGTACAGGCCCCGTGGTGTTTCAGCGGTGACAGGCGGCGGCCCGTTATGAGCCGGGAGGAGGGCAGGAATGGATAAGAGGAGACAGTTGATTTTTCCAGGCCGGGGGCACGGCGTTCCTGTTTGCGGTTTCCCGGGGGCTTTCCCCGAAGAGCTGCCGGTAATAGCGGGAAAAGCGGCCCAGGTGGGAGAAGCCCCACTTCATGGCAATGTCGGCCACCATGCCGTATTGCCTGGTCTGGAGCAACTCTGCCCGGGCACCGTTGAGACGAATGGTTCTGATGTAGCGGCCGGGTGACATGCCGT
Source organism: Desulfobulbaceae bacterium (assembly GCA_015486315.1). GTDB lineage: Bacteria > Desulfobacterota > Desulfobulbia > Desulfobulbales > Desulfobulbaceae > Desulfobulbus_C. The sequence goes on along the minus strand of WFRY01000225.1, from coordinate 15,666 downwards.
AACGCTCCCTGAAGCCCTTGTGCAACGTCTCCCTTGCACAGCCGGTGACCTGGCAGAGCCGGGAAATATCCAGGTCCGAGTGAGGATTGTTAACAATATATTCCCTGGCCAGGAGGGCGGACTGGAGGCGTTGGACCGGGTACAGGTCCCGGTTTTTATCCCGCACATGCGTGAAGACCGTTTCCAGGATCACCCGTTCCAGCAGCACCTGTTGCCGAACATCGAGATGGAGCTGATCTTTTTTAAGCAAAGAGGTCAGCAGGGCGGTCAGCCGGGTTCTTATCCGGATCCGATCATCAGGGTGAATGTTGAGGCGTTTGTTGGTGATCAGGCTGGAAAGTTCGTGACCAGTGCGCTCCCGGGCCACCTGTTGCAGAAGGTCCATATCCACGGCCATGGTCAGGGTCGCGGCCGTCCCTTTTGTCTTGAACTCATATTCCTCCCCAATGCAAAGGACCGGGATTTCGTCGTCCAGGAGTACTCCGCCGCAATAATGGCTCTGTGCCTGGTGAAAGGGAAAACCGATAACCCCCGTACCCTTGGGAATGGCACCCTGTTCGAAGATATCGACCTTATAGCGGCAGAGCGCTATTTGCAGGCGGGAGGTGTAAAGACCTTGCAGCAGCGCCTTGTAATCACCTCTGCCGATCTGGTAGTGCAGGACATCCCAGTCCGGAGTTAACTCGCTTGCGTGTTCCGGTTCATTGAACTGGATATCAAATTTTCGATTTTCCTTGAAAGGGGCCATGATGATCCAATGGGTCCAGGGTTGACGATATAGCCGTCAGCCTAAGGGAAAGCACACGTGATTATCCTTTATTTCAAATAGTTACAGGTGACAGACAGGGCGACCCGGCCCAGCCTCATAATGGCACCTTTTATTGCTGGGAATTATTTTTTATCATTCCCGGCGGATTAGTGTTTCAGACTTAAGATAATGCAAATTAATAAACGATTTTGTTCGTTATTTCAACATGATTAACCATTAGAAGAGTAAAAAAACAGCTCTATGCTTTTTTCGAATCAGAGTAAATAGAACAACCAGTCTGAGAGACCAAGCTGGAGCTGGAGCTGGAGTATGGAATCAACATGAAAAAACAATCGCTGAATGAGCGGTTTAATCAGCATGCGGTTTCCTTTCTCAAGAATGCTGTCGGTGAGCTGTTGAACAAACAGTGCTCAAAAAGTCTCACACGAATCCACACACAACAAAAAAGGCACTCAACTCACAAGTGAGCTAAGTGCCTGTAATTGTTGGTGCCGGGACCAGGATTTGAACCAGGGACACACGGATTTTCAGTCATGACATCTACAGCTTCGTAACCTCATCAATTACGACAAGATATTGATTTCACACCGTTTAAAAATTCTATATTTTTCCTCATTTCCCACGTTTTTACCTATTTTGGAACCTTTTTCTCACACAAATCCACACATGGAACAAGCAATTTAAGAGTTCTTGAAACTAAACTTTCCAATACTGTTTCCCGTCGCCCCTCACCCCTCATCACGATCACGGCTAGAGAGCCCATGATCTATCAATTCACTAACGTCCTGCACAAATAACTGCGCCTGCTTAAGCCATGGAAGAACCTGATCTGCGTTGAAAACAACGAAGTCCACATAATCCCCCTCCTGTCTACGTTCAAAAAGATCATTGTAAACTCTTGCAAGTTTTTTTGAAACGATTCCGGTACGAACAAAATGGAGATTAAAAAGAGCTCGAACTCCAGTATGCCTGGTAGATGAACGATCATCAAGAAGCAATAATGCTGAAACAGCATAGAAGCAGGCGTAATACAAACGATTCACACAGGCATTCCAACGACCTGCTTCAGCAAGAATCACGGCGTCTTCAATGGTCTCCAATGCACGATTTTTTCGGTATCTAAGAAGCTCCAGGTTCACAAACCCATCCCTTCAGTTTCAATATTTGCATGAAAAGGTGTACTCAGCAAAGGAAGGCGATTCCATTCCTTACGATTTCTGACAATAACCGATAATATTTCCCCGGTCTCCCATTCAATTTCATAGAGACGATGCCTGATCGTATCAATCAAGTTATCATCAACTACAGCATCAGTCAGTACTAAAAAATCCCAGTCCGATTCTGGGCCAGCATCCTTGCGTGAACGGGAACCATATAAGATGACCTGCGCATCAGCAACAACACCGAGTACGGTCTCTTTAACTTGTTTTAATAAATCATCTTTCATATCCGCACCCTCTCTGGTTTATTCAATCAGTTAGTTGTAATAATGACCAGTTAAGAGATAAAATACAAGCACAACCATCTCAACAAAACATAGAGGTAAGTAATCGATGGATCACTTCTTCTTTGTTGCATTGATAACCTGCCATCCATCAGGTAGGTCAACCTTTTTTTTAGTCCTTTAGCTCCTGAATCTCCTGCTGCAGACGTTTTATCTGCTGACTCAGTTTGGCTAATTCCATGAAAAGGTCATCCATGTTCAACCCCTCTCTAATCAATTTACAATCTCACCGTCACAGGGTTGTGCTCCCTGCAACACCATTTGCTTAAAATGGTAGTTCTATTAAGTATTACAATCAGTCCATAGAGAACAGCACAAACAATCATCACAATAGTTCCGGTAGTCATCACGTCGCTCCCCATAGAAAAAATACGAACCTTCTTCTAACGCTTACCACTTCTCGCAGAAAAATCAAGACAAGGAGGTGGGGGTACCGGCAACAGCATATTGTTATCCAACTAAAAAAATGTATAATACTTTGCCTGCAAAGCATTTGGCATCTATACTTTATTCAAATTTTGAATTAATTATCGGAAAATGAAAATTCTCAGCCACGATCTGTTTTAGGCCAAATAAAAAAACAAGAAGAGAACGATGAACAAAACCGAATTTATTAATCAGATAGCAGAGTCCGCCGATATCAGCAAGAAAGCAGCAGGTGATGCTTTGCAGGGATTTATGCTGGCTGTCGAGGAAACCGTGAAAAAAGGAGACAAGCTGTCGCTGATAGGATTTGGTACTTTTTCGGCATCTGATAGAGCCGCCCGTACCTGCCGTAATCCCCAGACTGGCAAAGAAATGAAAATCCCTGCAAAGAAAGTTGTGAAATTCAAAGTCGGCAGCAAGCTGGCAGAAGCCGTTAAATAGAGGATCTGGACGGCATGGGCTTTACCGATAACTGGGAAGATGATTGGCACATCGCGGATGGTGATGAGGATCTGTCTCGTAGATTGATTCCGGTTTTCGAATCGTATCTGGCAGCTCTGCAGAAAAAGGGTGTTGCCAAGTCAACTCTCAATCGCCATGCGGGCAGTTGCCACGCCCTTGGTGGCTATATTGTTGATCGAATTTTCAATTACCAGTGGGACAGCTATGAGGGGGCCGAATCCGGAGAAGAAATTCTTCTGCACTATCTTGATGCTTGCGACGGCCCATTAATCCATCAGGACAATAAATCATGGCAACGAGAAATAGATACCACCTGCCGCAAACTCTACAAATTCATTAACAACCGCCCAATTTGACGGAGTATCAATTTGTCTCAGAGCTTTCTAACGCACAAGGAATTTCCCTGTTTTCTTTATTTGTCAGGAAAGAGCCCCGGCATCAGGCGTGAAGCAAGCCGTGCCGGGAATGCAAGAAAAAGCGGGGCACGCCGGCTTGTGGATGTAAGCACCTTCTGTTTGCTTAAGGATGCAACCACTCTGCGTGCCTGGCGCTCACCCACTCCAAGCAGGGACGGTACCTCGCTGCGAGATAATAATCCTCGATAGAGAAGTGCTTCAAGAATACGTTCCGATTTGGGCAGCAGAGCTCCCATGGCCACCTCTTCAGCTGCCCAGCTTAACAGGCGGTGCCGCAGTCGATCTGTTTGTACCAGGCTTTCCATGAAATCAATCTGGTCCAGGCAGATCTGAAGGAAAAAGCGGGTGAACTCCACCAAGGATTCTTCGCTCAGGTTGCCTCGACCATCCAGAGAGTTTCTCCTGGGCAGATCACAATTTGCCAGCAGGGACTTATACTTTGTTACGTTCCGGGCGAGTCCCCTGGCTATGGACCATACGCCTCCGGTGTCCAGAGTTTCCAGAAGAATCGCATGGGACATCAATCGCGTTACTCTGCCGTTGCCATCGACAAAAGGATGAATCCAAAGTAATCGGTGATGTGCTGCCGCCGCCATCGCAATTGTCTGTGACTTGCTCAAGTCTGAATACACCTGCTCAAACCGTTGCAGAAATCTCGGCAGGGCAGCAGGACAGACCGGGATATGACGTCCGACTTTGACATCCCGGTCTCTGAGTGCACCGGGTTTGACACGGATTCGTTCGCCGCTGTCGGGATCTTCTGTCCATAACAGCTCGTCTGGCAGGAGTTCCGCAAAACGCTGGTGGATTCCCCTAATTCCCTCAAGGGTGAATGCTCTTCCGGTCAGGCCGCCCTGGTCGATCCAGGTTTGAACGTTGATATGTGCCCTGGCCTCAAGTTGGAGGTTTCTTTTTTCCGTATCTGAACTGTAGTCTTTTAGCAGGGCCCGTTCGATATCTACCGGATGCGTATCATGCCCTTCAATCAAGTTACTGTAATAATAACAATCAGGGACAGACCACGATAAAAAGAAACGGCTAATAGATCAAAGAACAAAGGGGTCGAACCAATCTAACAAGCTGAAATAACGAAATATAAGTGCTATAAACAGGCTGTTTTTGTCCTTAAACAGCCATTTGGGGTACCAAAAAGACCGCTTTAAGGAGCACACGGATATTCCGTGAACAGTTTACTAAATTGCACTCCAGCAAAAATGTAAACGGCAAAAAGACGCCGAACAAAAAAATGCACCCGACTGGCCCACACGTCTGATTTTCGGATGTTTAGCGGTCACTGTCTTTCGCTCCACCATTACGGTAGATCCAGGGCCAGCCGGTGATTTAGACCGTTATGTCCCTACAAAAACAACATTGAGATCAAACTTGAAAAGTGTATCACAAAGAGTTATATTTAGCTCATGAGGAAACTATGCACGAAATGGTTTATGAAGTGGGCAAGAAAAGCACATCTGAGTAACCTCAACCTGCTTGAGGCCGTTAATAACCTTGAGAAAGGACTGTCAGTTGCTGAGTTGGGCGGGTAACCTTTTCAAAATCCGTGTAAAGCGTGCTGGCAAAGGGAAAAGCTCAGGATTCAGAACAATTGTCGTATACAAAAAAGAAGAGAAAGCCATTTTCCTTTACGGCTTCGGTAAAAACGAAAAATCCAATATAGACAAAGCAGAATTACAATATTTCAAAAAATTAGGCAGTGATCTATTGGCACTTGATGCCAAGCAAATCACAGACTCCGCAGAAAAACAAATACTGTTTGATCTGGAGGTAACAGAATGAGAAATTCAATTAAAAAAGCAATTGGTGAAACAGTCCAGGATATAATTAATTCAGGCTTAAAGACTTCTTTTACTGAAAAAGAACTTAATTCTCTAGGAGTTACAATTCCTGAAGTTCAACTCACAACCAATCAGATTAAAGAAATAAGGGAAAATTTAAGTTTGAGCCAAACGGTGTTTGCCAAATTGTTAAATGTAAGCCCATCTTCAATAAGGCAATGGGAGCAAGGAAAAAGGCAGCCAACTGGCGCGACACAAGTCCTTCTTGATTTATTAAAGAGGTCTCCACATATCCTTGACTATAGGCTCAGTGCATAGAATAAAACCTACAAAATTAAAGACATGTGGGTGAGCGTTTACATTTCTAAGCTGCCTGTACGGCAGTGAACGGTCCCAAAGAGGAATGCGAGAAAGATTTCTCATAGTCTGCCCGTAAGATTTAACCTTAAAAAATGGTGTAGATATACGATATTACAACGTGGTATATCCTTTATAAGGAACTATGTACTTCTGCAGAGCGGTAAAAACAAACTACTATTGATTGATAATCCGGAGAAGCAGAAAAAGGTTTGTTGCTGGCAAGTTGGTTGGACGATGTGGCGGTGGACTATTGATACTCGATTAAATGTTACAAACAATAATATGCGTTACTGCCCTGTCCCTTGATTGGAACGTGGATTTTTTTGTGGAAAACTCAAAAACTTCCCGCTTGATGCTAACTCTATAATGGGCTGTTTCTCGGCGGTTTCATCTACCCCCCATCTAACCGATAAAAAAAGCGGTTACGGTCGAAGACCATAATCGCTTGATTTTACTGGAGCCGATAACCAGGCTTGAACTGGTGACCTACTGATTACGAACCAACGGGCGGCGGTAACGGGATGCCCCCCATATCACAACACTCACTTAAATAATACGGCCTGCTTGCCCCGCTACCGAATCACAGCCTATACCATTTGCACGATTACATGATACCAGCATGATACCAGCAGTGCTCCAACAAAAAAAGCGGTTACAGCTAATAAACTGTAACCGCCTAATATACCTGAAAACTCAAATGGTGCCGGGACCAGGATTTGAACCAGGGACACACGGATTTTCAGTCCGTTGCTCTACCGACTGAGCTATCCCGGCACCTAAAAGGTTTGAAAGAGTTTATCTATCAAAATTCTACCGGCTTTGTCAACATCTTTTTATTTTTCCTGGTCAGACATCAACTCACCCAAATCAATATCAAATCCATCAAGAGCTGTTCCGGTTTTAACGGATGGTCGCATTTTTTTACCGGTGACACTGCCGGCAGGCGGCAGAGAGGGGATTTCCAGGTCCAGTCCGTCCACCTGCAGGTCCTCAAGGCCGGCCCCGGTTCCCATCAAAGGCTGTCCGGAACTTTTTTCCCGTGCCACCGGTCTATCTGTAACCTCATCCAGTGTTAACTCTGCAAGAGACAGATCATCCTCTTCATCATCATCCGGCGGGGCCAGGTCAGAAATATCAAGCTCACTGAAATCGAGCTGGGGACTATCTTCACTCTCTGCAACAACTGCATCTCCCTCGTCCAGGTCAAGCTCGTCGGATTCATCAAACAGGGCCAGGTCAAATTCATCTTCCTCCACGTCACCCTGCGAAGCCGGGGCATCCTGACCCTCATCCAGAAAATCAAATTCGAGATCGTCATTATCAAGACCATCATCAACATCTTTTCCCTCAGCGGGAAACTCAAGGTCAATATCGTTTTCGTCTTGCAGCCGGTCGACTGCTACCTCAGTATCCGCACCAGATTCACGAACTGTAAGTTGCAAAAAGGCAGGCGCTTCGGCTTTGAACACTGTTCCGGAAAGTTGCTCGGACACCGCAGCAATTTCTTTTCGGCACTTGGTACATATTTCCAGATGATCAAAAGTTATATAGCCACATTTAGGACAACGCATAATTTTTGCCTTTACTTATCTAAATTAGGTTGATTTTGCCGATCCTCAATATATCCTCACCATAGTATCGCACACGGCGTTCTAAAAAATCAAGGTGAAATGATTCATTATCAACTGCTTTTATGATAACAAGACCAGGAAAACGAGACAAAAAAAGCCCTGAATCGCAGTATTACTACGATTCAGGGCTCTGTTAAAGATGGTGCCGAGGGAGAGATTCGAACTCTCACGACCGTGGGCCACTGCCCCTCAAGGTAGATCAACTGCAGAATAATCAATTAGTTACGGTAGTTGGGCGCATTTTTTGTCGCAATTGACCAGCTGCCATCGTTTTCTTTTTGGTTGCATCCAAAATAAATGAAACTATAATTTGGTTATAACCAAATTATTTTTGCAATGGGATCCAACCATGGACATTTTAATCGAAGATTATCGGCGACTGTTAAATGACTTGAATGAAGTTTACCAAAGAAATATATACCAATCCTTGGAAAGTGGTCATCGGATTATCGGAATTGTCGGGCCACGAGGGATTGGCAAGACGACATATATCTTAACCTATCTCAAGGAAAACTATTTTAATAATCCACAGGCCCTCTACGTCAGCGCCGATGATCTCTATTTCAGCGAGAACAAATTGCTGGAGGTAGCAAGGGAATTTATTGATCGCTATGATGGAAGCCTGTTGTGTATTGACGAAATTCACAAATATCCAAACTGGGGCCAGGAATTAAAAAATATTTTTGATAAGTATAAAAATCTGAAAATCATATTTTCGGGAAGTTCCAGTATTGACTTGATAAGAGAAAAATATGATTTATCCCGCCGGGCAATTCTAAAACATATGCCGGGCATGTCCTTTCGAGAATTTTTAGAGATAAAAACAGAGCAGAAATTTCCGATTATTTCGTTAGATGAAATTGTCGAAAATGGGATGAATATTGCCACTGAAGTTGCATCAACTCCAAAACTGATCGGCTGGTTCAATGAATATCTGCAGATCGGCTACTACCCTCTATTCAATACCTATAATACTCATGATGACATCTACCAGACATTGATCGGGATTATTGAAAAAGGTATTTATATTGACATCCCGTCCTACTACAAAATTAGATCCAGCACCATTCCCGTGTTTAAAAAAATTCTGACGTTTATTTATTCATCCCCCCCGTCATCAATTAACGTCAACAAGATTGCCAAGAGCTTAAAGAAAGACCACAGTGATGTGACTAGGTACCTTGAAATGCTCCGGGACAGCGGGTTACTGCGTTTTTTGCTCATTGACAAAACTGGACATGCCCTGATGCGGAACACGGAAAAGATTTTCTTAAACAACACAAACTTGTTTTATGCAATGGAACATGAACTCGGTAAAGGTATAGACAAAGGGGCTGTTCGAGAACTCTTTGCCTTGACCTGCCTGGAAAACAGTAACCTGAAACCTGCGTATTCAAAAATCGGAGACCTTCAGTGCCTGGACTTCCTGTTCGAAATCGGTGGAAGGAATAAAAGTACAAAACAGATTAGGGGACAAAAGAATTCCTTCTTGCTCCTGGATGATATTCTGATCGGCACGAAACAAAGGATCCCTTTATATCTCCTGGGCTTTCTGTATTAACGTGAGACAAGGCTATTCCGGCAAACAGGCAGCGATCCCTTCCTGAAACAGCTGCTCATCCGGATACATTTTCGCGGCCTTTTCATACAGCGCCAGAGCCTTGGAGGAATCAAGCCTGTCAAGGACTGTCCAACTCCACTATCTCATCAAGATACGGTTCAAAAACCGGCCCCAGAAGACATATCCCCTTTTCTTCCCCCTGTTTATAGGAAACAGGACGAAAAGCGTGGCAATTTGTACAGATTTGCTCAAGTTGTGTAGTCATTTCCTGTCCGGTGGTGTGGTGCATCGCTCTTTCATACCATAAGCCCGGAATCTTTCAGTCGTTTGATCAGACTGTATTTCCTTCGATGTTCCTGACATAGATTGTTTAACCTTTCCTGAAACAATACCTTGTCACTCTTGCCCTTTACCAACTCCTTGAGATCCCGCAGAAGCTGCACGGCCTCATCATAATCAGCCGGGCGTTTCCCGGTGATCAGGGTGTTTACCTGACGCCAGGTTTCATCCTCCTTCCCGGCAAGAGCGGCAAGATATTTTTTCCTTTCTTGCGCCTGTTTCTTTTTCAGGATGGCCTGCCTGCGCGCATGCTCTTCGGTTTCCCTCTTTTTTTGAGCGCACTTTTTTGCAATTCGAGCAATTCTGTGCTCATTCATGACAACTATAGCTATCCGAGCCATAAAAACAAAAAAAGCCCTGAATCGCAGTATTACTGCAATTCAGGGCTCTGTTAAAGATGGTGCCGAAGGAGAGATTCGAACTCTCACGACCGTGGGCCACTGCCCCCTCAAGACAGCGTGTCTACCAGTTCCACCACTTCGGCACCCGATTCTTTATTCTTTTGTAACTGCCCGGCTGCAAACCATTTTGAGGTAATCAGGTCGCCTCACATAGACGGACTATAGATTCATTGACCTGCTTACCCCGGGATGAGGTACATCTGAACAGTTGAATCCATAGTTCATGCAACATTGTTGCATGAACTGAATAGTTACATTCTTTTTTGCTTATACTACTCTGCCTTTGGCATCTCTGCAGGTGCGGCTGCCGGTTGCGGTGATTCAGAAGGCGGTGCAGGAATCGTTATAGGCGTTTTATCTACAGTCGGGGCCGGTACGGGAACTACTGCCTGCTTGGCCGGTACTTTGCTCATCACTGTACCTGTACTCTTATTTGCCGAGATATAGGCCAGAGAAATAGAGGTTCCCATAAATACAATGGCAGCTAACGTCGTAATTTTATTGAGTAGAGGTACTGCGCCTTCAGTTCCCATCAGAGACTGACTGGAGCCGCCGAAAGTCGCACCAATATCAGCTCCCTTGCCGTGCTGCAAGAGCACGATGACGATTAGAAACAGGGAGACAAGAACATGTGTTATAATAAGCAGTGTTGTCATGAAAAATGAATAATCCGATCAAAAGATTCGAATTTCAGCGCAGCGCCGCCCACAAGCGCTCCATCAATATCGGGCTGAGCCATGAGACTGTCTACATTATCCGGCTTAACCGAGCCACCATACAGTATTCTGATTTCATCGGCAAGAGTTTTTTCGTACAACCCGGCAAGAACGTTCCGAATAGAGCCATGCACTTCCTGAGCCTGTTCTTTAGTCGCCGTTTTGCCAGTGCCTATTGCCCATACCGGTTCATAGGCAATCACCACCTGTTTCATCTGTTCGCCGGCTACACCTTGAACTCCCTGGCTGAGCTGTTTTTCAACAACCTTGAAGGTATTTCCCTGCTCCCGCTCGGCAAGTGTTTCTCCAACACAGAGTATGGGGGTCAGCTCAAACTGCAAAGCGCAGAGCAGACGCCGGTTGACCATTGCATTATCTTCTGCAAAGATATGACGTCGTTCCGAATGACCAAGTATAACCATGCCGGCTCCGGCATCCTGAAGCATGACCGGTGAAATTTCACCCGTATAGGCCCCCTCTTTTTCCCAGGCAACATTCTGGCCCGCTACCCTGACAGGTGAACCGGCAACAGCTTCGGCCACCGCTGTAAGTGCGGTAAACGAAGGAGCAATCATCACCTCCCGGTCGGACAGACCTGCACATGATGCGGCAACAGCTTCGGCAAGTTCAACTGCCTTTGCCGTGGTAAGGTACATTTTCCAGTTTCCTGCAATCAGCGGTCTCCGTGCCATATCTCTATCCTCGTAAAAAAGGGAATTATAAAAAAATTAATCTTCCAGTGCGACGACACCGGGCAGTTCCCTGCCCTCCATGAGCATGAGAAATGCTCCGCCGCCTGTGGACATGTACGAAATGTTAGCGGCTTCACCTGATTTTTTGACAGCAGCATTGGAATCGCCGCCGCCGGTAATACTCAGGGCATGCGATGCGGCAATGGCATGGGAAAGAGCCATGGTGCCGCGGGAAAAGGCATCCATCTCAAAGGCACCCATGGGCCCGTTCCAGATAATGGTTCGGGCATCAGCCAGTACCTCGCAAAAGCAAATCACCGTGGCCGGACCGACATCAAGGGCCATCCAGTTTTCAGGTATATCCTGAATGGTTACCTGTTTACTCACAGCATCGGGTGCAAAACGGTCTGCAGCAATGACATCCACAGGCAGGTAAACCTTTACCCCTTTTTCAGCGGCATCGCTGAGCAGTTTACGGGCATCCTCCAACAGATCATCCTCCACCCTGGATGCCCCGACCCCGTAGCCCTGACTCTTTAAAAAGGTGTTGGCCATGGCCCCGCCGATAAGCATGCAGTCCACCTTATCCAGCATATTGTCCAGGGCACCCAGCTTGCTGGACACCTTGGCACCGCCGACAATGGCCACCAGAGGACGAAAAGGGTCATCAATAGAGCGATGAAAATATTCCATCTCCTTCTGCAGCAGGAAGCCCGCCCCCTTTTCGCCGCAATATTCCGGTACACCCACCACCGATGCGTGGGCACGATGGGAAACGGCAAAGGCATTATTTATATAGACATCAGCAAGGGCTGCCAGCTGACGGGCAAACTCGGGATCATTGGCCTGCTCCCCGGCGTGAAAACGGAGGTTCTCCAACAGGACCACATCTCCATTGTTCATAGAACCAACCACGGATTCCACTTCGGGGCCGACGCAATCAGGTGCCAGCCGGACAGGTTTTTCCAGGATGCCGGAAAGGTAATGTGCAACAGGAGCAAGGGAATATTTTTCCACCCGCTGTCCCTTGGGGCGTCCCATATGGGAGCAGAGAATTACTTTTGCATCCTGTTCCAGAGCATACTCAATAGTGGGTAGGACGGTACGGATGCGCAGGTCATCGGTGATGGTTCCAGCCTCATCCATGGGCACGTTGAAATCGACCCGGATCAACACCCGTTTACCCGTAATGTCAAGATCGCGAATTGTTTTCATCATCCCTCCTGTAATCCGGTCGTATCACAACGCATCACAATGGCGTCTTCCACCGGTTGACGATAATATTTCGTTCGCGTTCCAATAATTGTGAAACCATGCTGTCCATAAAGGGACCTGGCAGCAGTATTGGAACTGCGAACCTCCAAAAAGCAGGTCTCTATGCCGTGACCTGCAAACAGGTGCAAACCAGAGCATCCTGTTCAAGGATAAAAATCCGGCTTAAGGATGCGCAAACTCGGCTGCAAGCTGGCCGGAAGACCAGGGAAAATCCATGCCCTGAGCTTCCACGGCAAGAACTGCCGCCATATCCGCATCTTCTGCCGGCCGGACAATCACCTCAACTAACTGTTACACCATCCGTTCGGCAACCGAGACGGTCAAGTCGCCGAGCATATTGGTATAACTGCCCAGTTCATTGTCATACCATCCATAGATAACCGCCTGGGTTACCGGCACTTCAAGTACCGGCGGCACCTGACCCGGTTCAAAATTACAGCTCTTTATATGGTCCAGATTCACACTGATCGAGGCGGTGCGGGTATGGGTTTCCGTGGACTCGATAACAGCCGCCGCCTCGGGTGTGCCGACAATATCCGAGGACACGTTCTGACCGGTTGAATATTCAAGGTACCGCGTAGAGGCAGCGTAATCCCTGTAAATACCGTTTACAAGGTCACGCTTGATTGGATCTGCCAGATCATCCTGCAGATTGATCACCAGCACAATCAAAGAACCCGTTGAGGTGGGTATCCGGACGGATTCGGCAATAAAACCGATCGACTTCATCTCCGGGATAACCAGGGCAAGGGCCTTGGCGGCCCCGGTGGTGGTCAGAATGATATTGTTGAGTATGGAGCGGTTTTTGCGCAGGTCTGAGGCACCGGCAACCGGCACACTGTCCAGTACCTTCTGGCTGCCGGTGGCCGCATGCACGGTAACCATGGAGGCAGAGAGCATGCGATCAGCCCCAAAATGATCCATGAGCGGCTTGATCATATAGGAGAGGCAGGTTGTGGTACAGGATGCCGCCGAAATAATGGAGTGCTGGTCCGGTTTATAATCGTCATCATTAATGCCCATGACCGTGGTAATGGCATCGTCGGGCATATCAAGCCCCTTGGACTTGATCTTAAAAGGAGCAGAAACCATGACCTTTTCAGCCCCGGCCTGCAGGTGACCGCGTACCGAACCCCATCCCTCCTCGGGGTCGGCAGTGGGATCCTTGAAGACACCGGTGGTGTCGGCAACAATGCGGACACCGTTTTCCTGCCACTTAATATCTTTCGGGTTACGGGCCGTGCGCAGTATGGTTACCGGGACACCGTTAATGGTCATCGTACCTGCGGCCTCATTCAAGTTTTCAATGACCCGACCGCCCCTGTGCCCATGCAGGTAGGTGGCCAGCCTGCCGTAAGAGGAATCTTTTTCAATGGTCGAGGCAATATCCTCCAGTCCCGTTCCTACCTGACGCCCGAGGTTGACGACAATTTCCGAAAAAAACTGCCTGGAAACATGGTGCCAGAGCGAAAGTTTACCTATCCTGCCAAGGCCGTTCAGTCCGAGTTTCATGGTTACGGGTCTCCTTTATCTTAAAAAAGGTTGAGAATAAATAGTGAATCAGTCTCTGCAAACTCCAAATGGACATTTTCTGAAATTACACTATTATAATCTAAAACAGGATCTGCCGAAAGATTAAACCGTTATCCGTATGGAAAAACAACTATGCTGCTCCCACCAGTCCGACAATCGGGCACCTTAATAAAACGCTACAAACGGTTTCTGGCAGACATTGTCCTTGCTGACGGCTCGGAGCTGACGGTGCATTGCCCGAACTCAGGTTCAATGCGCGGCTGTTCTTCGCCGGGCAGCCCAGTCATTATCTCAAAATCAGACAATCTGAAACGTAAGTACGCCTGGACCCTGGAGATGGTGCAAAATGAGGGGGTGTGGATCGGAATCAACACCGGGATGACCAACAAAATTGTCCGTGAAGCACTTGAGAACGGGACCATTGATGACTTCGGCAGGATTACGTCCGTACAGCCGGAAGTTAAGGTTTCCGACAAGAGCAGGCTGGATTTCCTGGTCCAATCTGCTTCCGGACCGGTTTATATTGAGGTAAAAAACTGCTCGCTCGTGCAAAAAAATCAGGCCATCTTCCCGGATGCCGTCACGACCCGGGGCACCAGACACCTGCATGAGCTGGCAACGCTGCACAGGGACGGCGTACAAACGGCGGTTTTGTTTTGTGTCCAGCGTGCAGACGGCAGCTGTTTTCGTCCGGCCCATGAAATTGATCCGGTGTACGCTGAAACCATGTATGATGTACAGAAAAAAGGTGTCCACGTTCTGGCCTACCGGGCGCAGGTAACACCGGAGAGTGTAACCATTACCGGCAGGATGCCGCTCTGTGAGGGGAAAGTATGAAAAAGACCGGACAACCCCGGGCCGTTATCCTGCTCAGCGGCGGCCTTGATTCGACCACTGTTCTCGCCATTGCCCGCAGTCGCGGCTACCTGTGCAACTGTCTCAGCTTTCATTACGGCCAGAAACAGGATATTGAGCTCACCCGGGCGGCAGCGGTTGCCGAGGCCATGCAGGTGGAGCAGCATATGATCCTGCGGCTTGACCTGGATACCATTGGCGGGTCCGCCCTGACCTCGGAGATTGAAGTACCCAAGGATCGGGAACTCCGGGAGATGGACCGGGAAATACCGGTAACCTATGTGCCGGGCCGTAATATCATCTTTCTTTCCCATGCCCTGGCCTGGGCCGAAGTAATCGGAGCAGTTGATATCTTTCTGGGAATTAATGCCGTGGATTACAGCGGCTATCCGGATTGCCGACCGGAATTTCTGCAGGCCTTTGAGCAGATGGCAAACCTCGGCACCAAGTCAGGCAGCACCGGTAATGCCTTTAAACTGCATGCACCGCTCATTGCGTTAACGAAAAAGGAAATCGTGGAAGTGGGGATCCAGCTGGGCGTGAACTACTCCATAACCCACAGCTGCTATGATCCCCGGGGTGAACTTGCCTGCGGCCGCTGTGATGCCTGCAGACTCAGACTCAAAGGATTTGCCGAGGCAGGGATAAAAGATCCGATACAATATGTGGAAAATGAATAATTATATCCAGGGGTATGCACTTGACTCCAGCACATACCATATTTTGTGGTTGATGGTGTCTTTTGGATCGAAGTCTACGCTATCTCCGGCCAACAGCATGCCGGAATGACGGATCTGAAGATATTTCCGATCGTCATCCCCGAATGTAGTTATCGGGGATCCAGTCTTTTTACCACCACGTATTGAGAAGTTACAAGTTATCATGAATACAGATCTTGTAAGATATTTCGTAACTGCTCAAGGGGTACATGAT
>WFRY01000224.1 GCA_015486315.1 Desulfobulbaceae bacterium | reverse complement strand
CCTGTAACTGTTCAGATGTGCTCCATATTGCGGCAAGCAGGCCAACGAACTATAGCCCGTCTATGTGAGGCGGCCTGATCGCCGCAAGATCAGACTTCCTGATCTCTGGAGATTGAACCAACGGCGTCCGAAAACGATAACAAACTGAAGTTGTGTTTAAATCCAGCATTATTTCACAATAATTTCATCAGAGGTTGAAAGCGGCACGAGATTCAGATACGATACCGGGAGCGAGAGTTTCGTCCCTGATATCCATTTTTCCATACGCCTGCCATGCCTCAATTACAGTTGCCCATATTCCCAGAAGGGATGACCATGATCAACGCAAACCTCGGGTTTGTGACCAAAAACAAGACTGTCACCTATATCTACGGTAGCTTGCCGGTTTTTTCACATGATGTAGATGATCTGAAGACCTTTCGTATGATCAGCAGCCAGCTGTATGTCAATGGCAGCGCCAGCCAGGCTGAAATATGCCGAGCCTTCGGAGTCAGTAGGATCAGTGTTAAACGCAGCGTAAAATTATACCGAGAAAAGGGAATGGCCGGTTTTTTTGAGAAACCGAAATGCCGTGGACCGGCAGTTCTTACAGCGCCGGTACTGGAACAAATCCAGCTTATGCTGGATACCGAACACTCTATCCCTGAAATTGCCCGGGAACTGAGCCTGAAAGCGGATACTCTCCGCAAAGCAGTCGCTGCAGGTAAACTGCACAAGCCTAAAAAAAAAATTGATCAAACGCAGAGTTTCCCCTCTGGGATAAGTTGTAAAAGTCAAAGAAGCAAAGCGGACGCTGCTGCTCCCATAGGGATGGGAGCAACCAACACCTTTGGGAGATTGAGTTCCAGCCTGTTCCATGAAGGGCCTGCTGACCCGGACTTTTCCTCCTGCCTTGATGTTCCCAACGGCGGTGTGTTACTTGGAGTTCCCGCCCTGCTGAACATGGGCTTGCTTCGTCATACCGGAAAATACTTTCAACTTCCCCGAGGTTACTATGGTCTTAAGAGTATTTTTTTACTGCTTGCCTTGATGGCCCTTGCCCGTTTGAAAACGATTGAATCGCTGCGATATTGCTCTCCAGGGGAATGGGGAAAGCTGCTCGGCCTTGACCGGGTTCCTGAAGCAAGAACTCTGCGGGCAAAAGTACGCCTGTTAACCAGGGACAATCAGGCCGTTCAATGGAGTGGCGAACTGAGCCGTGACTGGATGAATATGTTTCCAGAGAGCACCGGTGTTCTCTATATTGACGGTCATGTCCGTGTATACAATGGCAACCAGACTGAATTGCCCCGGCATCACGTTGCCCGTCAGAGACTCTGCCTGCGGGCCACCACGGATTACTGGGTCAACGCCATGGATGGGCAACCCTTTTTCATGGTCAACAAGGCCGTTGATCCAGGCCTGCTTCAAGTACTGGAGGATGAAATCGTTCCCCGCCTGGAACAGGAGGTTCCCTGCCAACCGAGCTTGTTTAAACGGGAGAAGAATCCTTTCCTTCCCCGCTTTACCCTGATCTTTGATCGTGAGGGATACAGTCCTGATTTTATGGCCAGAATGTGGAAGAAGCGCATTGCCTGTCAGACGTACCATAAATATCCCGGAGATGATTGGCCGGAATCGGAATTTCAAGAACAGGAGGTTTCCCTGATATCAGGTCACGTTGTGAAGATGAAGCTTGCAGAGCGTGGCACATTCCTGGGCGGGAAAATATGGATCCGGGAGATTCGCAGGATGAACAGGAGCGGTCATCAGACAGCGATTATTTCCACGGATTTTAAACGAAATCTCACCATAGCCGCAGCTGCGATGTTTGCCAGGTGGTCTCAAGAAAACTTCTTCAAGTATATGCGTGAAAACTATAACCTTGACCGGGTTATAGATTATTCGATAGAGGATATTCCTGGCACCACCAAGGTGGTTTGTCCACTCTACAGAGAGGCTGACCGGGATGTGAAAAAACTAGCTGCCCGTCTTGGCCGGAAACGTTGTGAATGTAACGGCATTGTCCTCTGTGATGATATTGAACCAGATAAGGTCGTCGCGTATGAAGAGAAGAAACAAGAATTGCTGGAGGAGGTCACAACTATGGAGCAGGATCTGGAGGATCTGAAGACTTGCCGTCGTAACATCCCCAGACATGTCATGCTTTCCGAGCTGCCGGCAGAGGATCAGTTCAAAAAACTGGCCATGAAGAGCAAGTATTTTATCGATACAATCAAGCTCATAGCCTACCGTGCCGAGACCGCAATGGCCAATATCGTGCGCCGGAGCATGCGGCATCAGAACGAGGCCCGGAATTTACTTCGCAGTCTCTATGCGACGGAAGCTGATATTCTCCCTGATCATGAGAATAACAAGTTGACTGTGCGCATACATCAGCCTGCCAATCGATGCAGCGCCGTCACAATTAAAAAATTATGCCGAGAATTGAATGCGACGAATACAAAATTTCCCGGTACAAATTTACAACTGGTCTACGAATTGGTATCGTAACAATTTCTTCCGAGATCAGGAGGTCTGAAGTTT
>WFRY01000223.1 GCA_015486315.1 Desulfobulbaceae bacterium | reverse complement strand
TTGCACACTTGATCTACTGTAACTATTCAGGTATCAGCACAATGTTGGCATAACCCTGTGGCCTGTAACTGTTCAGATGTGCTCCATATTGCGGCAAGCAGGCCAACGAACTATAGCCCGTCTATGTGAGGCGGCCTGATCGCCGCAAGATGGGGTGCAGCTGAACAGTTACGATCTACTTACCCTGTGAGTAGTTACCTACACTCTTGTTCTGAGAGCACCCCGGAATATAAGTGTTTGTGGATCGCGTACTTTTTTTTCAATCAGCTCAGGCATAGACGGTGATTTATCACTACAGTTCGGTTGACTCCACAAATACCATTGCTGCCCGGATGGCAGCCCTGGGAGCCGGTCATGGTACGGTTGTCCATGCCGACCGGCAGACAGGGGGGCGGGGCCGGGCAGGGAGAGAGTTTGTATCTCCTGAAGGCGGTCTCTACTTTTCCCTTGTTTTAATCCCCGCCCTGGATTCAGCGGATTTTCCGCTGATAACCCTTGCTGCCGGGGTGGGGTTATGTCAGGCCATTTTTCAGATTGCCCAACTCAACGTGCAGTTGAAATGGCCCAATGATCTGTATATTGCTGATCGGAAACTCGGTGGAATTTTAACGGAATCCGGTCCCTATCGAAGGAATTCCTGTCCTGAATATGTTATTGTCGGGGTTGGTATCAATGTGACTACTGAACCGGCTCAGTTTCCTTCCTCCTTGCGCAGCAGAGTGATTTCATTGTATCATGGACGTAAGTGCAGTCTCGAAGTTGAAACTCTCCTGCATGCTCTGGTTGACGGGGTGTTGTCTTCCGTACAAAAACTTGCTGTAAATCGGCAGTTTTTGCTTGCAGACTGGCAGTCCCTGGATTATCTGCAGGGCAGGGAGCTTGAATATGACGGTGCAGAGGGAAAGACCTTTGCAACCGGTTGCGGCCTTGCCCCTGATGGACGATATATCGTCCGTACACGGGATGGCGCAGAGCATCATATCCTGGCCGGCGACATCAACCCGGTACGGTTAAAATTTCCTGAACAGCCTGTATAATATCATAAATCTATGGAACAGAAACGATACAGGGCACTGGTTGTCCGTGGTACGAGTGGACACGGTTTTCAGCGGGCAGTTGAAGAACGTGCTGTTGCCGACCTGCCTGCCGGTGAAGTTCTGGTTCGGGTGCATTTTTCATCGTTGAACTATAAAGATGCCCTGTCCGCTATCGGTAATCACGGTGTCACCAGAACGTATCCCCATACGCCCGGTGTTGACGCTGCCGGTGTCGTAGAGGCCTCGACAGTGCAGCAGTTTGCAGTTGGTGATGAGGTCCTCTGCATGGGCTATGACCTGGGGATGAATACCAGTGGTGGTTTTGGACAGTACATCAGGGTACCAGCCGACTGGCTCATGCTGAAGCCTGACAACATCTCGCTGTATGAAACCATGCAGATCGGCACTGCTGGTTTTACTGCCGCTCAATGTGTGGACAGGCTACTTCATTTTGGTGTTGTGCCCGGCCTGTTTCCTGTTCTTGTCACCGGTGCCACCGGTGGGGTCGGTTCCATAGCCGTTGCCCTGCTCAGTCAAATCGGCTTTTCCGTAACCGGTGTGACCGGGAAGGTGAGTGAGCATCTTTTTTTACACCAGCTTGGCTGTAGCAAAATCTTAAATCGTAAACAGGCAACCGGTCGTCCGTCGGCTGCAATGCTCAGAGAACGCTGGTCAGGCGTCGTCGACACCGTGGGTGGTGAAATACTTGCCGCAGCTGTTAAGGCAACCTGTTATGACGGAGTTGTTTCCTGTTGCGGCAACGCTGCATCAGGCGATCTGCCGTTGACCGTGTATCCCTTTATCCTGCGGGGTGTCAGTCTGGTCGGGATTGATTCCGCTGACTGTCCTATGACCCGTCGTGCCTTGATCTGGGATAAGTTAGCCGGTCCCTGGCAGCTGGATATGCTGAATTCGTTGACCAGCTGTATATCACTTGAACAGGTGAGTGGAGCTATTGACGACATGCTCGCAGGCAAGATCAGGGGAAGAGTCGTCGTTGATCTGGGGAGGAGTGTATGAGCCTCGCGCAGGCCCGGGAAGTTCTAACTGTCGAGGCCGAGGGAATTTATGCGGTTCGGGATAACCTGGGTGCTGAATTTGAGCAGGCCGTTGATCTGATCATTGCCTGTCCAAGTCGTCTGGTCATCACCGGTATTGGTAAATCCGGCCTGGTGGGACAGAAAATTACCGCCACCCTGAACTCCACCGGTACTCCATCTTTTTTTCTCCATCCGGTGGAGGCTATGCATGGTGATCTCGGCATGGTCAGCCCGACCGATGTTGTCCTGGCAATTTCCTATTCCGGTGAGACCACGGAGCTGAACGGGTTGCTGGCAAGCCTGAAGGAACGTGCTGTACAGATTATTGCCATGACCGGTGGAGAACATTCTACCCTGGCCGGTCATGCTGCGGTAACGTTAAATGTTAAGGTTCCCAGAGAGGCGTGCCCGCTCGGCCTTGCCCCGACAACCTCAACCACCGCGACCCTGGCGCTCGGCGATGCTTTGGCCGTTGCCCTGCTCAGGCGTAACCGGTTCCGAGCCGAGGACTTTCGCCGCAATCACCCCGGTGGCAGCCTGGGCGAGCGGTTGAAGGTGGCTGTGCGCGAGGTTATGCTGAGCGGTGATAAGGTGCCGATGGTCGAAGAACAGGTCGGCATAGACCAGGCTGTTACCGAACTGAATGAGAAAAATATCGGTGCGGTTCTCATTGTTGCTCCATCGGGCGAGCTCAGGGGGATCATGACCGACGGCGATGTCCGCAGACTGCTCATTGACGGCAGAGGGATTGCAGGCAGACTATTATCCGAGGTGATGACCAGGGATCCGGTACGGATAGAGCCGGATCTTATGGCTGCTGATGCACTCAGCCTGATGCAGAGCAGGGAGATTACCGTACTGGCAGTTGTAGATAGTTCCGGAAAGCTGCAGGGCGTGCTTCATCTCCATGATCTGTTGGGCAAAGGCGAATTTCGTTTTCTTATTTAAGGGTGTAATCAAACATAACTTCAAATTTCTACGAAGTTATGTTCGACCGAACCCTGAGGAGTAAAGATATGTGCCAGATAAATGTAGTTGTCGAGCGCGATGGAGAACGAAATCCGGTAATGGAGTCGGTCACCGGACTGGAGGTCACACCTGAGGGGATTGTGCTCTCTACATTTTTCGAAGAACCCCTTGTTGTGGCCGATGTCCATATAAAAAGTATCGATTTTCTGGGGGGATCGGTTGTCCTCGCAGGTGATGAATAAAGGCTGGGTTATTAGGAATAACCGGTTGATGATGGAGAGTGTATAATGAATGATCTTGATAAGTTACGTGTAATGCTTCCGCATTGGATCGAGCATAACCTTGGCCATGGCGCCGAATTTTCTCAGTGGGCGGACAAGCTTACTGCTGATACCCCGGAAGTCGCAGAACTACTGCGCAGGGCAGTCAATTCTCTCCAGGATGCCCAGTCGGCATTAGAAGATGCATTGGGCAAAGCGGGCGGCCCCCTGGAGGGGAAATCCCATCATGGTCATGGTGGTCATGGTCATCACCATCATAGCTCACCGTAATATATACTCCATTTCCCATTGGCCGGGTTATACTGATATTTGACCTCGAGGCGAAAAGTGCTGCCCTGGTTTCGTTCCACACAGCTCATCTTGAAAAATTGTTTTCCTTTTTCCTGCTTTATAAAGGTTACCTTGGGGTGGCTCAGTTTCGAGGAGCGTGAAGATGGGTAGGCCTTGGTAAATATTTTCTCAAAGTTGTCTTTCAGCCAGTTGATTTTATTATCCATGGCCAGCTGATTTGTTTTTGCCTTGATCTGAGATCGGATATTTTTTTCAATCTCAAGTAATGTGGCATCGTTACTGCCGCCAAACCCTGCAATCAGTTTTTTTATGGCCCTGTAATGGATGAGCGCTGTTTTAAGATCATTTTTCTGCTCAGCTGCAGTTGCCGTGACCTGTTCCCGGGAAATCTCAATCATGAGCATGGTCTTCTCTATCTTCGGCACGGCATCATCATGTGCACCGGCAAAGATGTCTTTTTCAGCGTGGATCATGTCCAGTGAGCGGCGGTACTCCTGGATTGCCCTGTCCCACTCCTGTTTTTCATAGGCCTGGCGGGCAAGAGAGAGTGTCTGGAAGAGCCGCGAATCCGCAAGTAACCGGTCAAGTTCCCTACGTTCCTCGCTGGAAATGGTGTCCGGGTTCGCATCGAGTATTTTTTTTGCATTTTCCAGCATTTCAATGGTCTGCTGCCACTGGGCATCGGTGAACGTCTCTTTGGATTGGTCGAGTTCATGGCGCAAAGTCGCTGCCGCCAGTTTTTTGCTGAGTTCTCCCATTCCCTCAGTATCAGAGAGCGTTTTTGAAAGTTCAAGTGCCCGTTTATATGTTTCAGCAGCATTTCCCCACTCTTTGGCACTTTCCGCTTTTCTGGCACTGGCCAGGGTATCTTCAAAACGAAGGTTGTTAATTGTCTGACTGATGGACTGAGCCTGGGCCTGCAGTTCGTTTTGCCGGGCAAATTTCAGAGCTGTACCGTAGGCAGCAATAGCCTTGCGGATTTTTCCTTCCTTAATGAGCTTGTCGGCATCAGCAGTTAATTTTTCCAGTTGCTTGATTTTTTTTATCACCTTTGCCGGCAGGTATTGATCGTGAAATTTGAGTTGTCCCTGCAGACCTTTTACAAAGTCGGTGGAACTGGTCAGCTCGGCAATGTCGGCCTGCAGTTTTTTCTTCTTTGAGCGCAGGATACGAACCTTACCCAGGGAGACAAGTGCGGAGTCCGTAGATTTTTTTGCATCCTGAAACTGTTGTTTCCGGACGTGCTCCTGTGCCTGCTGCCAGGCCGACTGCGCCTGATTTAAAGAACTGCTGTCCTGAAAATAGGCTATGCCGCCTCCTGCCAGAAGGATTAATGCCGGAATGGCAATCAAGAAGAATTTAAGCGGAATGCCGGCAATCTTGAGACCGGACATGCCAATCTTTATATCCGCCTGCCGGGCCTTTTTTCTGCTGCTGGTTTCCGCAGATGACTCGGTCGGCGAGGAAGGTGTGGATATATCCGGAGGTAGAGACGGGTTTTCAGAAAAGGAATCCGCCATTACCTGCGCCTGCTGCAGGCGCAGGCGGATGTCTTCCAGTTCCGGAGTATCTGCGGCAATTTGACTGACCTGTTCTACTAAGGCCAGGGCTTTATCGATCTTTCCCTGGTTTTCAAGCTGTTCCGCCTGTTTCAGGAGCTTGTCACTTTCGCGCAGCGCAGAGGAGATGATATGGGCAATCTCATCGCGGTCGGGGAGCGGCGTTGAATCAGGGATTTCGGCCAGCAGTTGCCCGGCGGCAACCATCTCCTTCTGCTCGATACGCAGCCGAATCAGGTCAAGCTGTTGTTCCGTACCCTCTGTTTTTTCGGCAACCTCTTCGTCTTCAAGACCAAGGAGGTCGAACGTGTCATCGTTTAAGGTGTCAAGATGATCATCGGCAGATTCAATATCCGCTACCTGCAGGGTATCAAGAGGTAACTCATGAATATGTTCGGCATACCAGTCCGCTGCTTCCTGGTTGAACGGGTCCTCAAGGTTATATACATTTCCGCAGATCATCTCTCCGATATGGAGAATAAGATCGGAAAGGGAGGGGCTTTTCTGCCAATAGGTGGTTATCCGGATGGCATCCGGGTCCATATCCGGATGAAAGATCGGTGATAAGGGTTTGACGGTGGGAGGAAAATGGGGGTAGCCAAAGGGAAGGCTGATACGAATTCGGTGCTGTGATCCCTGGCGGATACCACCATCAGCATCACGCACGTATCCTTTAAGGAGGTACTCGATCTCGTATTTGTCCGGGGGCTGCCCCTCGACCAGAATGATATTGATACTGGGATACAGTTCAAGAGTCGTTGTAACCTTTTTGAAATCAGCAGTAAGCTGTTCTGTGCCTGAAGCCATATTGTACCCGGGAAAAGCCAGATTGTCTTTTTTGTAGGCGAGATGGTAAAGTGTATTGTTTGATTGGCTCGAAATTGACCTGTACCTCTCGCATCATGATATTGTATAGTATTTAAAGTTCATTAACAAGCAGGTTTCTTATGGAAAATTGGAAATGAGGGGAACCCTGACCACCTGGATGGATAAAAAGAGTATGTCGGGTCGTGTTTTTGCAACAACACATTGTGTATGAATGCGTTTTTAAGTACAATGCACTATTGGAATTTAATACTTAATAATAATTTTGCCATGGGAAGTGCGGCCCAGTTTTGAGCCGGGCAAAAGAGACCTTGAACAATGACAGTTTCAGATGCATACGGACGTGTTGTCTGCATCTGAATAAAGGGACCCCATGAACAATGTTTGCTTCGTGATATGATGAGCTTTGCAGCAGCATTTGACATTGTCGAAGATCGTGCCTGCCCCTGCTATAACAAAGACGACATCCTGCAGCTTACCGACAGGGTCGTGATTCTGCCGGTGGGGAGTCCTGCCTGTCTGATATTGATCAGGGAACTGACAGAGCTGTTATTTGATCTGTTGCCCCATGCAGAAACCGACTTTAGCGAGCAGCGGGGAAAACTCTATTCCTGCGGAGGCTGCACCGGCCTGATCAAATTTCAACTCGGTGAAACTCCCAGGGATCTTGGTGAACCGGGGGCGAACAAGGGAGAGATCGCTATGAGCGGTCGCATAGAGGCAATTTCACCTGCAGAACTTCTCCAGGTTTTTCATATGCATCAAAAGACCGGCAAACTTTTGCTGGATATGGATGGTGGTTCCGCCAGGATTACCTTTCGTGACGGCAGCCTCATAGCTGCTCGTTTTGGTGATCTGGATAACCAGGAGGCTGTTTATGCCGTTATACCCGAGAAAAGCGGCCATTTTCGTTTTATACCCGGCCTCCCTGCTCCCCTGATGAAGGCCAGGGAGATCGGTGATTTCATGATGATTCTGATGGAAGGGTTGAGACGCCTGGATGAGGGCGAAGAGTAAGTAAGCGCTCCATGAACCCCCTGCTGCACGCGCTCAAGTCCCCAGATATACAGGGGTATTATCGGGGGCCTTGATCACGCACAGCAGGGTGTTCCTGAAACGCTTACATTCCGAGGTGTTATCATGTCAAAAGTGTGGTTAATGAAGCGCTTACCTCTCAGGCGGCAAGGTTACTCTTCGCCCTCATCCAGGCGTCTCAGCCCTTCCATCAGAATCATCATGAAATCACCGATCTCCCTGGCCTTCATCAG
>WFRY01000222.1 GCA_015486315.1 Desulfobulbaceae bacterium | reverse complement strand
TGCTGAGCTACTGTGCATACGACAACTTTGTGATAAACATGAGGACCAGGCTGCAAGCCTGCTCCAGCGAAGGCCTGCTCCCGCAGAAAGCTGTCGATTCCGCGTCATCCCCGAATGTAGTTATCGGGGATCCATGCTCTCAGCTGGTTCAATTTTGTAGATTGAACCATGGGTTTATGACAGGTTAATCGGATCCGCTGCACTGCTGTGTATACGACAAGTTTGTAATAAACATGAGGACCAGGCTGCAAGCCTGCTCCAGCGAAGGTCTGCTCTAGCAGAAAGCAGTTGATTCCACGTCATCCCCGAATGTAGTTATCGGGGATCCATGCTCTCTGCTGGTTCAATCTTGTAGATTGAACCATGGGTTTATGACAGGTCGGTCGGATGCGATGAACTGCTGTGCATACGACAAGTTTGTGATAAACATGAGGACCAGGCTGCAAGCCTGCTCCAGCGAAGGCCTGCTCCAGCAGAAGTGAGTAGTTACATCTTCCGTTAAAAGGCTGCGGGACGGTATTTCCTGTCGGAAGCCGTTAGCCGGCGGATAAAAATACTAAGGCATATAATTTTCAATTGGATTAGATATATTTTTAGTAACTGTTCAGGTAAGAGTACAATGGTGGCATTACCTGTGGATTGGAACTGTAAATTTCGTGAGGCACTGCTGAAGAGCTACAGTGTGGTTACCGCTAACTTGATGACTATGCGCAGAAAGGGGGACGTGTCTGCTGTATAGTTCCGGTTGGGATGTCGCTGAGAAACAAAGAAGCTGATAATGGTTGCTGAGGAGAACGGATAAGCGGTGCGGGTATTACATGTGGGTAAATTTTTCCCTCCCTTTGCCGGTGGAATGGAGAACTTTCTTGGTGATCTCCTGCCTGCATTGTCGAGACAGGGAGTTGCAGTAACCGCACTTGTCCACAGTACACCCGGTGAACCGGTAGACCGGCATGGGCTTGTCGGGGAGTCGATGATATACCGTGCCCCCTGTTACGGTTCTGTTTTGTATGCACCGGTAAGCCCGGGGTTTCCTTTTTTGTTTCAAAAAATATTAAAAAAGGAAAAGCCGGATATTATTCATCTCCATCTGCCCAATACTTCCGCCCTTTGGATAATGATGCTTGCCGGGGCTGCAAAGATTCCCTGGGTGGTTCACTGGCATTCGGATATCGTAGCCTCGACCATTGATCGGCGACTGGCCGTGGCGTATTCTGTATATCGACCCGTTGAGCAGCGGCTGCTGTCCAAGACGCGGGCGATCATTGCAACTTCTCAGAGGTACCTTGATTCCAGTGCTCCGTTGCGGCACTGGCAAGACAAATGCAGTGTGATTCCACTTGGTCTTGATCCGGTCAGAATGTTTTCCGCCCAACAGTTACCGCTGCAGTGTGCCGAGCCGTTCTGGGGCGGTGAAGAGGCTTTTCAGGTTCTTGCAATAGGGCGGTTGACCTACTATAAAGGACATGATGTCCTGATCCGTGCTGCTGCAAAAGTTGCCGGTATACGGGTTGTTATCGTGGGCGAAGGAGACCGGCGCCCTGAGCTTGAGCAACTGATTGAAAAACTCCATCTGCAGGACAAAGTCGTGTTAAGTGGTTTACTGTCCGATGCGGAGCTGCAGTCCCTGATGGTAAGCTCACATTGTCTCTGTCTTCCCTCTGTTGAACGAACTGAAGCCTTTGGCCTGGTACTTCTTGAGGCCATGCGCTATGGAAAACCGGTGATTGCAGGCGATGTTCCTGGTTCCGGGATCGGCTGGGTCGTCCGGGACGGCACAACCGGTTGTTTATTTACAATTGGTGACGTGGATAAATTAGCCCTGACAGTAGAACAACTGGTGAACAAGCCGCAACAGGGCAGGGCAATGGGCAGTGAGGGGCGGAAACGTTTTGACTCTTTGTTTCATATTGATCGGATTGCCGAAAAAACCACCCGCCTGTACCATGAAATTTTATCGGCAGGGTGATTTGTTGTATATCGAAATCAGAACATGGCAGCTGGTTCAATTTTGTAGATTGAACCATTGGTTTATGACAGGTTAATCGGATTGGCTGAACTGGTGTGTATACGACAGCTTTGTGATAAACATTTGGACCAGGCTACAAGCCTGCTCCAGCGAAGGCCTGCTCCAGCAAAAAGCTTTAGCATAAATTATGAAATTTTATCGGTAACGAACACATGAGGTATTGTTATTAACGCGCTGAACGGACAAGCTACAAACCGCAGCGGCCGATTTCCGG
>WFRY01000221.1 GCA_015486315.1 Desulfobulbaceae bacterium | reverse complement strand
GTTCACGGACAGGTGTCTCACTGGTTACGGTAATAACTTTTTCGCTCATAAGCTCTTTTGCAGTCAGCATATTTTCTCCTTTAGTAATTCTAAGTAACCAGCATGGCTGGATCAAATTTTGGGTCACAGACACAACGAACGATGAAAGTGGTGCAATTGCTGGAGTTTTGAACTCCACTTTCATATAAATTTTATGAACCAGGCCAGGGTTGTTTATAACAGTCCGGACCCGGTTCGTACAGACTGTATCAGAGTAAACGTTTCAGAAGCGCCCTGCTGTGCGTGATCAAGGCTCCCGATAATACCCCTGTATATCTGGGGACTTGAGCGCGTGCAGCAGGGCGTTCATGAGCGCTTACGTATCAGATGTGCAGCCGCTGTGGGCAGTGCGGCCGCAACCTCGGATGCAGAATACCCATAGGGTTGTTTTTCAGCCAGCAGATCTGCTGCCAGGCCATGCAGATAGACCCCGATTTCAGCTGCATGGCAGGGCGTATACCCCTGGCCGAGCAGACCGCCGATGAGACCGGAGAGAACATCGCCCATACCGCCGGTTGCCATGCCGTTGTTGCCGGTGGTGTTGATTGCCCAGTTATCCTTACTTGAACAGACAATCGTTCCGGCACCTTTCAGGATCGTGATGATCTCATGGTCGTTGTTGATCGTTGCTCTGTTCAGCCACATTGCCGCCTGAATACGGTCGGCCTGAATGTTTTTGGTGGCAAGACCGGTCAGCCGGGACATTTCACCGGGGTGGGGCGTCAGGATTCTACTACCGGCCGGCTCTGTAACAGTATCCGGTGCCGGAGCCAGCAGGTTCAGGGCGTCGGCATCAACAACCATGGGCAGGGGAATTTCCCGGTACAGCCGCCGTACGAGTTTCCCGGTTTCAGTATCGGTCCCGAGACCCGGGCCGATGACCAGTGCATTTTTTCCGGCCAGCAGTTGTACGATCAGATCAAAATCAGCAACGGAGAAAAAAGTTCTGGAACAGGGAAGGGGACAGGTCATTGCCTCAGGCAGGCTAATCTCAAAGATCGGATTCAGCTCCCCGGGCACGGCAAGGGTAACCAGGCCGCAGCCACTATGAAGTGCTGCCCGGCCGCTGAGGATGGCTGCACCGGTTTTACCCTCGGAGCCGGCCAGGATAAGCAGGTGGCCGAAACTTCCCTTATGACTTGCCCGCTGCCGATGATGAAGCAGGGAACCGATGTCGGTATCCAGAACCTTGCCCGGGAGTGCTGCCGCCTGGATAACTTTCTCGGGGATACCGATATCAATAACTTTCAGCTTGCCG
The DNA here is from genome assembly GCA_015486315.1 of Desulfobulbaceae bacterium. Lineage (GTDB taxonomy): Bacteria > Desulfobacterota > Desulfobulbia > Desulfobulbales > Desulfobulbaceae > Desulfobulbus_C. The sequence goes on along the minus strand of WFRY01000221.1, from coordinate 1,416 downwards.
ACAGAGGGGCCGCCGTGCAGGTAATGGCCGGGTTTGGCAAGGCCATAGGTAACCGTGAGATCGGCCTGTATGCTGCAGCCCAGTGTTGCACCGGTGTCGGCTGATAGACCGGAAGGGATATCTACTGCCGTGACCGGCCATTGATGCTCATGAGCGCTTTGGTTTATCAGTTGTACACCTGCTGCAAAGCGTCCTTCGAGATTTCGTTTCAAGCCGGTACCGAACAGGGCATCCACCAGAGAGTGGACCGGGTGGGCACAATGAATGCTTTTTATATCTTCCGATAGCTGCGAAATTTCCTCTTCCTGCAGCACAGTTCTGTGTGGAATATTGACGGCACTGCAAATCACTGCATTTGTTGCCGCATCCCCTTTAAGCTTTTCAGGGGCCATAAAATAAAAAAGGTATGGATAGCCGCCGTGCTGCAGTATGTGACGGGCGATGACCAACCCGTCACCACCGTTGTTGCCGGGGCCGACAAAGATGATAACGGATTTTCTTCGGACAGGACCATATTCCTGTTCCATCAGCTCGACTGTCCCCTTACCGGCGTTTTCCATGAGCACGATACCGGGAACACCAATTTCATTAATGGTTGCCTGGTCCAATGCCTGCATCTGGGATGAGGTTGCAAGTTTCATGGTTGTAGCGTACTCTTTTGGTTGTGTAAGGATTTTAAATGGTCTTGTTGAAAGAATAGTAAGCGCTTCATTTCACTTCGGTGTTCATTGATGAGTCTGTTGATTTAATAGGATTTTCGTTTGAGATCAAGGCATACGAAAAAATTTACCGCAGGCATATAGTTGATATTTCGAGGATAAATTTTTTCGTATAACACAGAGATCGGGCGCAAATACATTAAATCAACGGGCTCATGGATCGTTTCCACATAATATATACCCTTTTCCCCTGAACGGCAAACCAGCAATTTCAATGAAAATAAGTGTTTTTGAACAAAATGGCTCAGGACAACATAAAATCGCAGGGATAGAGCGCTATGGTTTTGGTATTGAAATCAACAGCATCGTTTCCATAGATGAATTTCTGCCTGATTTTGTGGAAAACCCTGAAGAATATATTTCAGACTCCTTTACAGCGGATCTGGTCTTAGATTATCTCATCCATCCGGATCTATCCTATTACCTGGCAGAAATATGCAGGCAAAAGAAGATTCCGATTATTTGCTCGGGCAAGAAAACCGAGGGTGCCCTGACACCGTTTACCTGTTGTGGTCTTGGGCGTCACCGGAGGCTTGGTAACTATGGTGAACAATTCGGTTTTCCGGAATACAGGGTGAAGCTGGAGGGTGACAGGATCGCTTCGCTGGAGGTTTTGCGAGGCGCTCCCTGTGGCGCCAGCTGGGAGATAATGAGCAGGGTTGTCGGCGTGAAAATAGAAGAGGCCATGACATTACTG
>WFRY01000220.1 GCA_015486315.1 Desulfobulbaceae bacterium | reverse complement strand
CTGCACAGACACCGTAAAAAATACTTCCCTTTCTGAAACCGTCCACATCACGGACAACGATTTCCTGGAGAAAGTTATGATAACTTGGGATATCATCATAATCGCCGATAAAGGAATCCAGTTTAAATCCGGCTAGCTCGTGGGGTGCATTATCTGCCGCTAACGAATTATCGGCTAAGGCAACCTGAACCAGAAAAAACTGCAGGCATAAGGCACAGGGAAAAATTATCAATCTTTTCATGTTAAATCTCCAAGAGATTCTTTTATGCAAATTATCGCTCATTATCCATTACATTCATTATATCGGCTTATGCAGTTTCTTCGCCCTTAAGAAGAGCATAAAAGAATCCATCATTGCCAATTAGTTCATCATATGTTCCCTGTTCGACTATAGATCCTTCGTGCAGGACGATGATCCGGTCAAAAGATGGCGCCATATCAAGACGATGAATAATGGCGATGACTGTTTTTTTCCCTTTTAAGGCTGTCTCAACGTATTTCTGGACCAAGGCCTGAGAGGTGTTGTCCAGACTGGCTGTTGCCTCATCCATGATCAGGATGGGGGTGTCTTTGAGAAACGCCCGGGCAATGGCGATCTTTTGTTGCTGTCCTCCAGAAAGACGGTCACCTTTGCTACCCACTTCAAAATCAAGTCCCTGCACTTTGATCTCATCAAGCAGACCTGCGGGGCGTAACATTCCTATAATCTCTTTTTCCAGTAGCCTGCTTTTTTGCATGCCAGCTTTAAAATGACCAAATATAATATTTGTCAGGAGAGACTGATTGTAGATATACACTGATGGACAAAATGGCCTGAAATCTTTGTACTCGTCGTACTGCTCGAGCTTATCTCCCGTGCTCTGCTGCAGATGAACATCTTCTTGTTTTGAACAGTTGTCCGTATCTATTCCAATTTCCTCTTTGAGGAAAAGGTGCCTTGCCTCAACAATCTTTTCTTTTATACTCTGCCTAAGTTCAATCAGCGTGTGTTGGACAGGAATACAACGCAGAGCCAGCAGCAAAAAAGGATCACTCTCTTTTTCATTTTCCGGTTTTTCATCGGCCATGGAAAGAAGCATCCTGGAGTACAACTCCAGTTCTTTTGCCTCCATTGGGGATGTCTGGAGGTGGTACTCAAAATCTTCTTTCTGGTGAAGAAGAGCTATGGATGCTCGGGCAATTTCCAAACCAAAATTTGTTAAATCGGAATCAAGTTCAGACTGCTTTAAAATGCGCATAAAACCAGGCCGCTCAGCAATAACATTGACCGGGCAGGTATCATTGACGTTCGTGCCAAAAATTAGATTGTCCTGCAGGCTGCTATGTTCCAGAAAATTATGCACATCAAAAAACTCTATCTCATCTCTGAAGTTTTTATGAACATATTCACGCACCAGGTGTCGTATCTGAATGATTTTATTCACATGCTCATCTGTTTCATCTTTCGCCATGACCATATTTAATCCAAAGTGCAAAAAATCATTTTCCAAACCAACATTGTTGATGATTTCATACAGCTTTTCATCTTTTGGAAGTTCACAAGATTCGTCGCATATTGATCGGGCGGAATAAAGAAGATTTTCTTTAACGGTTCCCGTAAAAATAAATGGATGCTGAGCAATCATAGTTATATTGTGGCTGATGTCCGCTTTACAAAGAGAGCCAATCTCGTGGCTATCATAACGAATGGAGCCAGAAGACAGGTCATAAAGCTGTGCCATAAGTAGCGCCAGAGTGGATTTTCCGGAACCTGATGAGCCTACCAGAGCCACCATTTCACCAGGTTGTATCTGGAGACTGACATCCTCCAGAAGTTTGATTCCACCGCTTACTGTGAAATCAGCACTCTCAATAATCATGCCACCTGAAAGCCTTAATATGTCACGACCGGACGGCAGCTGGGGATGTGGCGGAGGATAATCAAATATCTCCATGATCTGACGATAACGAACCTTAGCATCCTGAAGGGCCTGATAGTATTCCAACATCTCCTTCCATGGGTCATAGACCTTTTCATAAGCGGAAAGAAAGGCAACCAGGGCACCAAGGGTGAAATGACCATTAATTGCCAGATAGCCACCCACCAGAAAAAGCAGGATAGGACCAATAGACTGAAACAGGTTGTTGGCAAACTTGATGCCGTACTTGATGATAAACAGCCTTTTTAAAATATCGTACAACCGCTGGACATAACGGCCAAAACGCTTTTCTTCAATGGTATAACTTGCGTTTGAATGAATTTCATAGATACCACTGACCGCTTCGTTGACTGAGTTTGCCATGGATCGGGTTGTTTTAATCCGTTTTTTATTTAGTTTGTTGTAATGCTTCTGCAGGTAAGGAATCAAAAAAAATTCGGCAGGATACACAGCAACTGCAAGCAGGCCCATGATAAAACTCTGGGAAAACATAAACCCCATAAATGCAAGAAATGTAAGCACTGCAGTTATGGGGATAGCCAGAGCGCCGCCAAGAAAAAAGCCTATACCATTGAGCTCTCCGGTCATGGCCGAGATAACGGTTCCAGGCTGCATTTTTCTATAAAACTGTAGGGGGAGCTGCAGAATATGCTGATACAATTCCGTCCTCATTTCTACAAGAATACGCTGCCCTATAATAGTCTGCATCACATTAATCACATACTTGGATAATCCAGCCAGCACTACAGCTACAGCGTACAGTGCACAGTAGTAAAACAGTAGATCTTCAGAGTAATGGTGAATAGCCTTGTTGATGATCCGTTTTTGCATTTCCAGGGGAAAGACCCTGAAAAAGAGGCTGCCGACGATGACGATTAAAAGGAGGAGCTGAATGATTCGATGTCGTTTCAATACCCAGTAGAAGAGTGAGCGTTGGGTTACCCGTGTATTATCGGCCATGTTTGTCTTCATATGATTACATCCCGGTCAAAGAGACCAATAAAACTCCATCACCTTTAATCCCTGCCAGTGTCTTGTACAAGAGTGGCATGACGATGATAACCAGCGGGATTTGAACCAGCAGTCCGGAGATGATGGCTACAGCCAGGGGTTGCTGCATTGCCGACCCCTGGCCCAGGGCAAGGGCAAGCGGGGTCAGGGCAAGAATTGCTGCCAGGGTCGTCATGGTGATTGGCCGCATACGATTGATCCCGGCCTGGATCAAGGCCTCTTTTTTATCAAGTCCCTGGTGCAGCAGTTCCTGGTATTCAGAGAAATAAAAAATGGATATCTCGGTAACGATACCGACGATCATGGTCATGCCCATCATGGCGGTAATATTCAATTCTATTGCCGTCAGCCAGAGACCGACAAAGACCATGGCGATAGCCAGCAGGGGCATGACCAGGATAGAGACGGCAACGGCAAATCGTTCGTAGAGGAAAAGCAGCAACAGGAAAACCAGTGCCAGCGCGGCAACAAAGACCGTTATCAGGCCTTGAAAGGCGATCTGCTGCTGCTTGTACAGACCGCCCAGTTCGTAATACACTCCCGCCGGCAGAAAACCGGATTCGTCAAGGCTTGCCTGGACATCCCGCAGCGTTGATCCCATATCACGGCCGCTGATACGCCCGGTTACCGCAATCATACGTTTCAGGTTGTCCCGGGTAATCTGGGGTTGACCGCTTACGAGCCGAATCTGTGCGATTCGTTTCAAGGGAAAGAGATGCCCGTCCGGCGCCCGCAGGTGGATTGTATTCATAGCCAGGGTTGTCTCTCTTGCCGAGACAGGAACCCAGACCCGCACTCCAACCAGCTTGATTCCCTCCTGGACCTCCGTGGTCACCACTCCCTCAAACCAGGCCTGAAGCTGCTGAGTGACCTCATCAGGGGTAACTCCTTCAAGGGCAGCCTTGTCCCGGTCAACAATAATATTCAGGGCATCGCCTGCCAGTACGATGCCGTCTTTCACATCAACGACTCCGGGAATTGTACTGATCTTTTCTGCGACCTTTGGCGCAATCGCCATTAACTCGTCCGTCCGATCACCATAGAGCTTAATCTCAATGGGCTGGGGTACTGCGGTGAGGTCTCCAATGAGATCTTCCATCAACAGTGCCATTTCAACCTCAAGACCAGGCACATTTTGTTCTATGCTGGTACGGATTTCATCTATGATCTGATCGATAGGAGGTCTGGGCAGAGGCTTGAGGCGGACAAAAAAATCGCCTTCATTTGCCTCGGTAAGCCCGGCGTTGCCAAGTTGTAAACCGGTACGTCGGGAATACGTATTCACAGTGGGATTAGCCTGGAGTATTGCTTCAACCTGCCGCAGAAGACGATCAGTTTCCGAGAGTGATGTACCGGCTGCTGCCCGGTAATCGAGAATAAAACCACCTTCGTCCATGTGGGGCATAAATCCTGAACCCACCTGTTGATACGCAAAATAGCCGCCGATAATCAAGGGGACAACACCGATCGCAACCAGGACGGGAGTTTTGATTAAACGCACCATGAGAGATTGGTAGGCCTGTTGCAGTTTCTTGAAAACAGGGCCGACATCTTCTTTTTCAGTGTCTTTTCTGTTTATCAGATATTCAGCCAACAGGGGTACGGCCAGCCAGGCCAGGAGAAAGGAGATAAAAAGACTGCTTGCCATGGTGACTGAAAGCGCTTTGAAAAAAGCGCCGGTTACTCCACTGAGAAAGGCAAGCGGGAGAAAAATAATGATCGTTGCTGCCGAAGAACCGACCAGCGGTTGTGTAAACTCAATAGCTGCCTTGCGTACAGTCGGGGCAACCTCTCCTTTTCCTTCCCGTAATCGCCTGATAATATGTTCAATCATGACAATGGCATCATCTACAATAAGACCAACCGCCGCCGCCATTCCCCCAAGGGTCATAATGTTGAAGCTCATATGCAGAAGAGAGAGCAGCAGGATGGCACTTGCCAAAACCGAAGGAACGATCAGGATAACGATCAGGGTGATTTTAAGGTTTCGCAGAAAAACCAACAGAACTAAAGCAGCCAGTGCAATACCAATGAGAATGGCATCACGTACGCTTTTAGCGGAATTGGTAATGAGCTGACTCTGGTCATACCAGTTGGCAATCATTACCCCCGTTGGTAACTTTTCCCGGTATGCCTTGATGCGTGCTTTGATCTCACTAACAATTTTAACCGTATTACCGCCCGGTTGTTGATAAACCTGAAATAAAACCGCGTCATGGCCATCAGCTGTCACCCGTGTCCATTCAGGTCTTGTGGCAGGATATATTGCAGCAATATCATCCAGGCGCACCAGCCCGTCTGTACCACTTCGCAAAACCGTATTTTTGATATCCTCCAGCGAATGAATCCGGGTATCACTTAACATCAGATACAACTTGTACTGGTCTTCCATCCGGCCGACAGCCTGCAAAACATTACCCGCAGAAACCGACTGAGCAACATCCTGAAAGGTCAATCCATAGGCGGCCAGTTTTTCCGGAGCAATTTCCACCCGAAATTCAGCCTGCCTGCCGCCAAGGATCGCCACTCTTGCCACCCCGTCAATGGAGGAGAGAAGGGGCAGCAGTTGAAAACGGGCAAGATCACGCAGCTTAACCAACGAAACCATATCTGAGGTCAGGCTGTAAGCGGCAACCGGAAAGACAGTCGGATCCATACGCCTGATACTGAAACTTGTCCCCGCAGGCAGGCCGGACAGGGCCTGATTGACGGCCGACTCCACCTGAAGCATGGCTGCGACCATGTCTTCACCCCACTGAAAGTTAATGGAGAGTTCAGCACTGCCGCGACTGCTGTTTGATCGCATGCCAACCACCCCGGGAACCGACCGTACAGCCTGTTCAACCGGCCTGGTTACAGCTATTACCATTTGATCGGCGGGACGATCCCCGGTTTCCAACGAGACAACCACCCGCGGAAAGTCCACATGGGGAAAAAGGGCAACCGGCAGTTTCAGCCCGGCCCCAACTCCTGCCAGGGAGACAATCACTATAAAGAAAAGGATGGACCGTCGATGGGCCGCAGCCCAGTACGCAATGCCCATTTTATTTGGCCTCCCGAACCGACATACCATCCTTGAGTTCATAGTTTCCGGTAACGACTACGATGTCTCCTGCCTGTACTTCGCCTTGTATTTCCACGAAATTGCGGGTATCAACACCCCGACTGACCGCAACCCGATACGCCTTGCCCTTTGCTACCAGGAAAATATAATCTCCTTTTTCGTCCTTGAGCAGAGCACTGCGCGGAACTACCAGCGTGTTGTGAGCAGCCAGTTCAATGAGGGCCTTCATTGAACTGCCAAGGACGAGGTGATCTACCTGTTCATCGGGAATGGCTGCCAGCACATCGACCAGGTGTGTGTGTGGGTTAATCATGGCATGCACCTCCCGTACCGTTGTTGTTGCCTTATAATCCTGTTCAAATACTGAAGACAGGGTGACTTTCAGGCCCGGTTGTATAAATCTGAGATCCTCAGGCTCAACACCCAGGCTGACGATCAACTTATCCTCTGAAGCAATGAGCATGGCCGTGGCCTCAGCCTGAACCCGCTGGCCCTGGGTGATATTCAATTGAGTGATAATCCCGTCCATGGGGGCCACAAGGGTTTCATGTGATTCCCCCAATCCCTGCTTGCGAAGGGTTTCCAGATTGGTCTGGGCATCAAGAAGTGTCTTCTTGGCTGCTTCAACCTGGGCACGGGTGGCTAATTGTTCTTTTTCCAGGCGTTGCTGGTGGGCAAGTTCCTGCCTGGCGAAATCCACTTCCCTCTGCGCCTGAATAAACTGCATACGGCCGCTGGGAGAGGCATCCAGTTCCAGCAGCTTGTCATCCTTCCTGACCCGTTGGCCAAGACGACACCACACCCGGGTAATATAGCCGCCATGGGACATGGACAGGCTGATCGACTGATCGGGATCAGGTAAAACTGTTCCATAAACATGGAGTGTTTCGCTGATTGTTTGCTTGGAAACCATATCGGTCCGGACCAAAACAGAGGGGGTTTCAGCACCATAAAGTTCACTGGAAACGATAAAAAAAAGAACCAGGATAAAAAGAGTTGCCTTGTTTATGATGTTCATTGTACTTGTCCTTTAGGGGCAACCTGTTGATTGGAATTCCTGACCGCCGGCAAACGGTTCTCTCCGGGAATTGCCAGCATGGCCTCCAGGGCAAGGCTGTTTTCCCACTGGGCCTGTTCCAGATCAATCTCTTCCAATTTCTTGAGAACCCAGGTGTATTCCATGTTGAAGAAGGTGAGGGCATCAATGTCACTGTTTTTGTACGCCTTCCTGGTTTTCTCGACTATTGCCCATAATCGGGGTAAATATTTTTTCAACCGTGTCTGTTGAAGGGCAATGATTCCCTGAAGTTCAAGTAACCTGTCCACATCGGTAAGGGCCTGGCTCAAGCGGGTTTGATATTCCAGCTGCAACTGTTCACGGGTTGCCCGTTCTATGGCAATGGCCCCTCTGCTGCCTGAAAAAAGAGGAAGATTCAAGCTGACACCAAAACCAGTGGTATAAAGAGAACCGGTATCTTTTGCCCTGGTCACGCCGATGCTGAGGGAGGGAAACTGAGAGAGAACGGCTGTCCTGACCTTGGCCTCCTGGCTATGGTATCCCGCCTGCAGGGCAAGGAGGTCAGGTCGCCGTTGTTGGAAAGACTTCAGTTCTTTTTCAGCCGTTGCACGGGACAGCAGAGCCGGTTCCGAGGGAAGGGTAAACCGTAGGTCCACATCAGAGGCCAGCCCGAGCAGCAGCCGCAACTGATGCCGGGTTTCATTATGCGTTTGCTCCAGCTGGTTTATCTGGCTGTAGGTGTCAAGTAAGGCTGTCAAATCGGTACCGTTGACATCCAGGGTGATGTCGCCGGCTTTCAGGGCCCGGCTTGAGTTGTCATAACGATGCAGGTAAAGATCCCTGGTTTTGTGGAGTAGTTCCATCTTGTTCAGCTCCAGAGTCGAGCGAATCGCCAATGACCGGGCCCGCTGCATGACCTGCCATTCCTGCCACAAGAGACTTAGGTTTACCTGTACTTGTGTCTGTCGCTGAGCATCTATCCGGGCCTGACGGGTAATGAGGGGAATAATGTCATACCCAAGTCCCAGCCCCCAGGCGTTGACGGTTCCAGTCGTATCCCCTGTAGGAATATCAAGATTTGCGCTGATCTGGGGATCAGGAAGTAAGCCCGCAGCAAAAAGTTGGGCTCCAGCTACATTCTGTTTAGCCCGTTCAGCCTTGAGACCGGGATTATTGAGAACTGCGATGATCGCCGTTTCCGTGAGATCCAGGCCGTCAGCAGGATTAATTTCATGCTGCTGTTGTAATCCTGCGGCTTGCTGCTTTTCGATGCTATACTGTAAACCTTGCAGATTTTCGACCAGCATTGAATCTTCCCGTAACGGCTGGGCCTGGTAACTTACGCATCCCGTCAATAACAGGGCACAAGAACACGAAGCCAGTAACAGGATGCGTCTCGGATATGCTCTCCTTTCGATTCGCATATTTCTCCTCTTTTGTAATTCCTTTCTTTTTTGATCAAAAACGAAAAACATTTTCGGCATCATCAGATTACTTTTATGCTTTCTGTGAATTATGAAACGCTATTACTTTACACTACCATAGTGGCATCTACACATTATCATTTGGTAATGTTATGTGTGTGCCTTTCTTGACCATATAAAAATTACATGGCAATAAAAAATCCCGCCTCGGCCTGATGGTCGAAGCGGGATTTTTTTAAGGTCGGCACCAACATTATTCCGCTGCCGATAACAAGTTACCGATTTTGAAAGTGCTTATGCCATGTTATCATGGTCCTCTTATGCAAGAGAGATGATTTTACATGTCTAAAAGCTGTACCGCAAGCCAACCAGCAGGTTGTTGCTGTTTTCATTAAAGTCAGCGCCGCTGATCGTCGCATCAGCAGTTCCGAAAAAACGATACTGGGCATCAACAGACCACTGGTCGGTAACGGCATAGGCCACGCCAGCCATCAACTGATAGGCAAAAACATTGTCATTGTCGGCAAAAGGCAGTGCCGGGGTACTGAGGTCAAGTTTAGCCCAACCAAGACCGGCCCCGATATACGGGCTCCAGGGAGAACCTGTATCAACATCATAGAAGCCATTGGCCATAAAAGCCTGTGTCTTCAGATCGCCCTGATTAATATTTCCAAATTTGTTTTTGTAGGACAGCTGGTTCAAATCGTTTTTCTGCCACAGATACTCGGCCTCTACCCGAAACGGATTGGCAAAATCATAACCTGCAGCTAAGGTACCCAAAAAACCACTGTCATAGGTCATCTTTGCAGAGCCGGCTGCATTGGGCATATTGTTGATGTCGGTGTCCATGGCCATGCCGATCCCCACGTTACCTTTGAGATAAATGCTGTCTCCACCTGCAATTGAACTTGCTGGAACCGCAATTACGGCCAGAGCAGCAGCCGTTAATACCGTTTTTTTCATTTTTTACCTCCTGATTAATTAAAAAAATTATGATGATATTGATGAAATAATGACTTGCCAGCATCATCGGTTTCTTTAGGTGTCGATGATAATTAGTTATGCTTCATATCTCCTGATCGTACTGCTATACTCAAAGAGAGCAGGGAAAAGAGCAATTTAATCCTTATCCTCATGCTTATCATTGTTGTCTTGATCGTCGTCGCCGTCTTTTTTCGTATCCGGGGTATCCTTTTCCACCAGCAGGATATCGCCATTACCTGCATCGATTTTGATATCGGTAATAATTTTTTCCGGAGTCACTATTTCAACACCGTAGACCAGAAAACCG
>WFRY01000219.1 GCA_015486315.1 Desulfobulbaceae bacterium | reverse complement strand
GTAGACACTGCAACATATCTTCGGCCGATCTTCAATCGCGAAATCCTCAACGTAGCCCTGCTACGCCTGCGGTTTCACTCAATCAGATCGACCAAATATATGTCACATTGTCTACACATTTCTACGAAGTTATTTTTGATTGAACCCTTACATGAACTCAAAGATACTAAACTGTGCTTATTTTCCGTCATTATCTTCACGGTTACCCAGCAGGCGATCCAGGATAATGGATGCTGCAGATCGTACCGAAAGATGATTAAATGTTCCAGCCCCTTTAACAGGCGGCAAAACAGCATCAACTTCTGCCATGATTTCCGGTGCCAGCCCCCATGCTGTCCCAAACAGGAGCAGAACAGGTACACCATGATCAATCTTTGTCTTCAGCTTACTGAAGGAGACGGTGTTGTCCTGTCCAACAGCACTTGTCGCAACCAGCAGTGGTCGTTGTCCATCAACTTCCGTCATACCGCCGACAACCTGGTCCAGGCTGCTGCATACCCTGGCAAGCGATAAAGCACCGGCCCGGTCTGGATTTGCGACCCCACCATACCCCCTGGTCCAGTGGCCGATGATCTGATCGGCAAGTTCCTGCTGCTGAACATCGGGTGTCACAATCCAGTAGCTCCGGATACCGAAGGTACGACCGGCCCTGGCAATATCGTGCAGATCAAGATTGGTTACCGCCGAACCGATAATTTCTTCATTTCGGTTCACCACCGGGTAATGAATCAAGGCCACGTCCAGGCAAATTTCAGCGGCCATGTTCATCTATTTTCCGTTGTACCGCCTGTAACATCCCGGCCCTGTGCAATACCTTCTTTTCCGCCGCTGTAAATACAACATCCCTCAGCAGGGACGGACGTCTTGTCAATGTTTCACGAACCGATTCCAGAAATCGGAACTCCTCAATCAGCGCATGATCACCACTGAGCAATTCTTTGGGCACGTTTAAGCCTTCATACTCACGTGGCCGGGTGTACTGGCCATGTTTGAGCAGGCCGCGGCTGAAGGTATCATTGGCAGCTGAATCCGCGCAGCCAAGGACTCCGGGCAACAACCTGGTCACCGAGTCAACCACAACCATGGCAGCAAGCTCACCACCGGTGAGAATATAGTCACCGATTGAGAGTTCTTCATCAACATACAGCTGGCGAAAACGTTCATCCACACCCTCGTATCGACCGCAGACCAAAACCAGTTTTTCGTAACCGGCCAGACGCTCGGCTGCCTGCTGGTTATAGACCTCTCCTCTTGGAGAGAGCAGGATAACCCTGCCCTGCATCCCGGCCTGAGCATCTCTGAGACAGGCGGATAGCGGTTCGGGTTTCATGACCATTCCCTCTCCCCCGCCAAAGGGTCGATCGTCGGTCATGGAATGTTTATCCGTGGCCCAGTCCCGGATATTGTGCAGGTTAACGGCAATCTGTCCGGCCTGCAGAGCCCGCCTGAGAATTCCTTCCCGCAGGGGAGAAGAAAAAAGCTCGGGAAAAATGGTCAGGATGTCAAAACGCATTGACTGCTCAGCTGTTAATTTCAAGCAGCCCCGGCGGCAATGATACCCTTACCTCATCTTTTCCAATGGAGACTAAAAACTCCGGCACAAGAGGAATAACGTATTCATTTTTCCCATCTGTTATCCGGGCAAGCTCCTGGGCACCATTGTTCTGGATACCGCTCACCCTGCCGAGTACCCGTCCATCATCGGTCACAATCTGCTTACCTTCCAGCTCACGCAGATAATATTCACCCTCTGCAAGCTCGGGCAGATCCTCTTCATATACATAGAGCAGAGACTGAACCAGTTGCTCCGCATCGTTACGCGTTTCACAGCCCTCAAGCTGAAGTAATGCACAATTTTTCTGTACCCTTGCCTGTTTAATCCTGTAGGCAACAGGTTCGGCATTTTCATCGGCAGCAAGCAGGATAGTGGCAAACCGTGAAAAATCTCCAGGTTCTCCTGAATAAGGATACACCTTTACCTCACCCCGAATTCCATGGGGTTTGGTGATCTTGCCTAAGAGTACAAGTTCTCCGGCACTGTCACCGGTTCGATCCATGGTTACTCTAAAATCTCAAGCCGGGAACGTTTATCCTCTTTAGCAGCCATGGCAGCAAGTACAGCCCTCATTGCCCGGGCAGTCCGTCCCTGTTTGCCGATAACCTTGCCAAGATCCTCTTTGGCAACACGCAGTTCAACGGTTACGGTGTTATCTTCTTCCCGCTCAACTACATCGACAGCATCAGGGTCGTCAACCAGTCGGCCGGCAATAAAAGAGATGAGTTCCTTCATTTATGCAGACTCGACCGGAGCAGCAGCTTCATACTTATTGATCAAAGTCTGAACCGTACCGGACGGTTTAGCACCTTTTGCCATCCAGCCAGCAAGCTTATCTGTATCAAGCTTAACTGCTACAGGATCCTTCATCGGGTCATAGGTGCCTATGATATCGAGAAATTTACCGTCGCGAGGTGACTTGGAGTCAGCAACGATTATGCGGTAAAACGGTTGTTTTTTACGCCCCTTTCTGGTTAAACGAATTCGTACAGCCATTGTTCTGATATCCTCCTGTGGATAAACTGAAGGTTCCGGGTTTTTCAGGCCCTGCCTTCGGAGATTACTGAAAAATAAAATAAGTAGTTATAGTTTTAACTGCTGCAATGCGCACTTCTGCATTCTATACGCTCAGCGCCTGAGTCCTTTCGGCATCTTACGACGTTTACCGCCCTTGCCCACAGACTTGCCGCGAAACTTCTTCATCATCTTAAGCATCATAGTATAGCTTTTCAGAACCCGGTTTACCTCCTGAACAGAGGTGCCGGATCCTTTGGCGATACGCTGCCTGCGGCTGGCATTGATGATCTTGTGGTTGCTCCGTTCCTTTTTGGTCATGGAACGGATAATGGCCTCGGTTTTGAGCAGCTCTTTTTCATCCGGTTTCGGTGCATTCTTAAGCTGTTTCAGCTTGTTGATACCCGGCACCATATCCATGAGCTGTTCAAGATTACCCATTTTTTTGATCTGCTGAATCTGGTCCAGAAAATCTTCCAGGGTAAAGGTGTTTTTCTGAATCTTGCGGGCAAGTTTCTGCGCCTTTTTCTTGTCAACGACCTTTTCCGCTTTCTCAATGAGTGACAGCACATCACCCATCCCGAGAATACGGGAAGCCGTCCGGTCGGGATGAAAGACCTCAAGGGCATCAAGTGCTTCACCGACACCGACGAACTTTATGGGTTTTCCGGTGACATTTTTAACCGACAGAGCAGCACCACCACGGGCATCACCTTCCATCTTGGTCAGGACAACACCGGTGATTTCAAGATCGGTGTTAAACTTGTCCGCCACGGTCACGGCATCCTGACCGGTCATGGCATCGGCAACAAACAGGATCTCTGAAAGCGCTACCGCTTTTGAGATATCCTGCAGCTCACCCATCAGCTGTTCGTCAACGTGCAGCCGACCTGCAGTATCTATGATAACAGTATCGTATGCGCTCTTTTCCGCTTCAGCCAGCGCCAGGCGGGCAATATCAACCGGATTCTGCTCGGTGGTGGAAGCAAAAACCGGAACGCCGACCTGCTCCCCCAGCACATGCAGCTGCTCAATGGCAGCCGGTCGATATACATCGGCAGGAACCAGAAAGGGTTTGCGCCCCTGTTCCTTGAGCTGTTTTGCAAGCTTGGCGGAAGTTGTTGTTTTACCTGATCCCTGCAGACCGGCCAGCATAATGGTTACAGGCTGACGACCATCAAGACGCAGCGGTTCTGCCTGGCTGCCCAGCAGAGAAACGAGCTCATCGTGAACAACTTTGACGACCTGCTGGCCCGGTGCAAGACTTGATAAAACTTCCCGGCCAACAGCCTTTTCAGTGACAGCGGCAACAAATTCTTTAACGACCTGAAAGTTGACATCAGCTTCCAGCAGGGCCTTGCGCACCTCACCCATGGCCTCCTGAATATTGTCTTCAGTCAGCTTGCCGTGTCCGCGCAGCTTTTTAAATACACCATCAAGGCGATCTGTTAAATTTTCAAACATGGTCCACTGTATATATAGGCTGAAAGAACGCAGTCGCAAAGCCGACCGCATGTATCAACGGATAAATTGCTATAACAGCAAAGGGAAACAGATTTATTTACTCCATGCTCCATCTTATGTCAAGCAGGAAGCAGGCACAACCGGAATTGATTAAAGTTGCACCTATTCAGCCGGTTATGCTGCAACCGGTCCGGGATAAGCTACTGCACGTACTTTATGCAGCCAGACTGTAATTCCTGCCGCATAAGGGTGTCATAAAAAAATTATCCTTTTATGGCAGCTACTGCTTTCTCAAGGGATTCAGGAGTATCTGCCTGCAGACAGATGACTGGACTCTTACGGGGAAGAATTTTTTTCATCAGCCCTGTCAGAATATTTTTTGGCCCCAGCTCAATAAAAACCTCAACACCGGAATCTACCATGGAATTGATTGACTCATACCATCGTACCCTGGAGGCAATCTGCCGAGCCATGATCTTTCTTATTGCAACCGGATTATGCTCGGGAGCCGCGGTAACATTAAAAGGCACCGAAACTCGTGGCTCGTTAAAATTAATTGTTTCCATATAGGCGGCAAAATCAGCAACCGCTCCGGCTACCAGCGGACTGTGATTGGCAACCGATACTTTCAGGGGAATAACTTTGGCACCATTATCCCTACAGAGCGAACCCAGACCGTCCAAGCCATCATTATCGCCTGAAATAATTATCTGCTTTTCCGAATTATGGTTTGCCACCACAACCGTGCCCGCTCCATTATATTCAACCAGCAGCCTGTCGACCTCTTCAATGGTCAGCCCTAAAACGGCCCGCATACCCCCGGGATTAGACGCCCCTTCCCGCTCCATGAACTCACCACGTCTGGTAACAAGGGCCAGGGTATCTTCAGCGGTGAGAACACCCGCGGCATACAGGGCTGAATATTCTCCCAGCGAATGACCGGCCACCCGGACCGGGCTAAAATCAGGCAGGGCTTTGTTCAGCTGCTGCAGACAGATGAGATTTATGATTGTCAGAGCCGGTTGCAGATGCAGTACCCGGGTAAGGTCTTCCATCGGCCCCTTGAAACAGAGCTGACGAAGCGGGAAACCGGAAACCTTTTCCGCCATCTTCATTAATCCGGCTGCTTCTCCATCAGCTTCGACAAACTCCTGTCCCATACCGATATACTGTGATCCCTGACCAGGGAAGATAATAGCTGTCTTTTTCATAATATCGTTTTGCAGACGTTTACGTTAAAACTACTCTTTCAGGGTCGCCTGATCCCGTTTTTCCCGGCGATCTTCCAGAAACTGTGTAATTAAAAAAATACCGACCCCGACGGAGATGGCCGAATCCGCCACATTAAAGGCAGGCCAGTGATGACTGCCGATATAGACATCCAGAAAATCCACCACTGAGCCGTACAGAACACGGTCAATCAGGTTGCCGACAGCACCGCCTCCGATAAGGGCCAGGCTGGTGGTGTACAGACTGTTCTGCCGACCAAGTTTACGCTGAAACATGAGGATAACCACCAGGGCGATCGCGGCAACCCCTATAAAAAAGAGCTGCCGCCACCATGATGGATGGCCGGCAAACATACCAAAGGCAGCACCGGTATTGCGCAGAAAAGTCAGATTAAACAGGCCCGGAATAATGACGGTTGAATCGTACAGTTCATAATTCTGCAGGATCCACAGCTTGCTTGCCTGGTCACAGACAACTACCAGCAGGATAAGAGCAAAAAACCTGCTCACAATCAGTCGGTAAGGCTGCGGACCACGCCTGCACAGCGACTGCATAACGTCGGATGTTCCGTATCTTCGCCAACAGTTGCAGAGATAATCCAGCAACGTTCACACTTGCTGCCCGTTGCCGGACGGACGGCAACTTTCATTCCGGCAACCTCTTCACAGTCAACAAATTGTGCATCACCTGCCGCGTCCGGATCAGAAATAACCTGCAGACTGGAAACAATACAGAGTTCCTGAATACGTTCCAGCTTATCAACTGAAAAATCAGCAATGTCTCCTGCAAGCTGGAGCAGAACTTCCGCATCCAGGGAAAGACCAATGATCTTTTCCCTGCGGGCAACCTCAAGGGCCCTGGTTATCTCACTGCGCACGGCAAGCAGTTTTTCCCAGCGCCGGTCAAGTTCCCTGTCCTGCTCAATATCGTCCACCTCGGGAAACGAGGCAAAAAAGACAGACTCTGCAAGGGGTGATTTCTGCTCAAGCCCGTACAGATGTTCCCAGGCCTCGGCAGCAGTAACACTGAGGATCGGTGCCATCAGGCGGAGCAGGCCATCAAGAATACGGTGGATGACCATCTGGGCGGCCCGGCGGGCAGGATCATCCGGACGTGAGCAGTAGAGGCGGTCTTTCAGCACATCCATGTACAGGCTGGAGATCACTGTGCCGCAGAAGTTATGCAGGCCATGGTAGATGGCGTGAAACTCATAATCCGCATACGCCTGTCTCACCTTACGCACCAGTTCGGCATAACGGGCCAGGGCCCAGCGATCAAGCTCGGTCAGGTTCTCCATACCGACACTATCTGTTGCCGGATCAAAATCATTAAGGTTGGAGAGGAGAAAACGGATGGTATTGCGCATCTTGCGATAGGCATCCGAGACATGGCGCAGGATCTCATCGGAGACTTTGACATCATCGCGGTAATCTTCGCTCGATACCCACAACCGGAGGATCTCGGCCCCGTACTTATCAATTACCTCCTGGGGGGCAACTACATTGCCGATGGACTTGGACATTTTTTTACCCTGTCCGTCCACGACATAGCCATGGGTCAAAACGCCCTTGTATGGAGCCCGATTGCGGGTCCCCACAGAGGTGAGCAGAGAGGACTGGAACCAGCCCCGGTGCTGATCACTGCCCTCAAGATAGAGATCAGCGGGTGAACGCAGTTCTTCACGGGCCTCAAGTACGGCCGCATGGCTGGTCCCGGAGTCAAACCAGACATCTAAAATATCGGTTTCTTTAACAAAGACGGTAGAGCCGCAGGAACATTTCACCCCGTCCGGGACAAATTCTCCTGCCTCATGTTTAAACCAGGCATCAGCACCTTCCCGGGCAAACATATCTTCAATACGAGCACAGACCGAAGCATCTTTAACTATTTCACCGCAATCCTTACAGGTTAGCACGGTCAGGGGCACCCCCCAGGAACGCTGACGGGACAGACACCAGTCCGGCCTGGCCTCAACCATACCGTAGATTCGCTGCTTGCCCCAGGACGGTGTCCAGGTTACCTCGTCAATTGCCTTAAGCGCCTTTTTACGCAGATCGTTTATCTCCATGGAGATAAACCACTGCTCCGTGGCCCGGTAAATAACCGGTTTCTTGCAACGCCAGCAATGGGGATAGGAATGTTCGATGGCAGCCTCTTTAACCAGAGAACCGGCGGCGGCCATGTCATCGTTGATCTCCCTGTTGACCTTGGGGATTTCCCGGCCTGCATATTTACCGGCCTCTTTTGTAAAATGCCCTGTATCATCAAGCGGTGACAGTACCTCTAATCCATAACGCAGACCGGTGATATAGTCATCCGCACCATGACCGGGCGCGGTATGAACACAGCCGGTACCGGACTCAGTGGTTACATAATCGGCCAGCACCATCAGAGATTCACGATCCAGGAAGGGATGACGGCATTTCTTCCCCTCCAGGTCCCTGGCTGAAAGGGTGGTCAATATCCGGTAGTCATCAATTCCAAATTCCTTAAAACACTGCTCCACCAATTCCTCGGCCAGAATCCAGACCTCTTTATCGACCTCAACTGCGGCATAGACAAAATCAGGATGAAAGGCAACGCCCATGTTGGCAGGCAGGGTCCAGGGGGTGGTGGTCCAGATCAGGGCAAAGACCTTACAGCCGGCCAATTCCGGGGCAAGAGCAGACAAGTCGTCTGCCACTGGAAATTTAACATAAATGGAGGGTGAGGTATGATCGTAATATTCCACCTCTGCCTCGGCCAGGGCCGTACCGCAGGTGGAGCACCAGTACACGGGTTTTTTGGAGCGGACAACAGAACCCGACATGAGAAATTTATTAAACTCGCGGGCAATGGAGGCCTCATAGCCGAAATTCATGGTCAGATAGGGATCATCCCAGTTGCCTAACACTCCAAGTCGGCGAAACTGAGCCTTCTGGGTTTTGATCCATTTACCGGCATACTTGCGGCAGGCACTCCGTTTGCCAAGGGTGGAAATTACTTCTTTCTTATCACCAAGCTCCTTGTCGACATTATGTTCAATCGGCAGGCCGTGACAGTCCCATCCCGGAACATAAGGGGCACAAAAACCGTCCATTCTGCGGGACTTTAAGATGATATCTTTAAGTACTTTATTAAAGGCGGTCCCCAAGTGAATATTGCCGTTGGCATAGGGAGGGCCGTCGTGAAGAACGAACAACGGTTTGTCGGCTGCAGCCTGCTGCAGCTTTTCATACAGATTTTCTTTATCCCAGCGCTGCAGATACTGCGGTTCTTTCTGGGTCAGATTGGCCTTCATTTTGAACCTGGTTTTGGGCAGGTTCAGGGTATCCCTGTAATCCATTGTCTCTCTCACGGATATTTAATAAATACAAAAAAACGAACTTAACGATTTTACTCTGAAAAGATGAAGATGCAAGGGAAAAGGATTAAACTTCGTGATTGTCCGCAAAGGCCATAAATATGCATCACTGATTGAAAATTATCCTTTTCCAAAGTATCCTTAAAATCCAGTTAAATACAACCTTGCAAACAGTCGAATAAGTATTCCTCTGGAGTGTAAATGCGCCCCTCCTTAATAACAAGATACAAACAAAGGGTTGCCGGTATTTTTACAGTAACCGACAGGCTCTTCCTTGCCCTGAGGTTAGGGACTATCCTCGGCAGCAGCATCTGGCTCATCTTTGCTCCACTCAGTCATACGGTTACCGTCCACTACTCCCTGTTACTCGCTTTTTTTACTCTCTACAGCCTGTTTCTGTACAGCCTGATATTTTTCAAACCAAATCAACTCCGTACCATCTATTTTATTTCCCTTCTGCTGGATCTTGCTTTTATTTTTTATCTCGTCCATCTTGAGCCCGAATACTATAACAGTTTTTTTCTCTGCTACTATCTGTTGATTCTGCTTCATACGCTCTACTTCGGCCGTTTCTTCGGACTGTTAGTGGCAACTTTTGCCGCCCTGCTCTACCTGGTAAACATCCAGCCCTACCTGGACTCAGTGCACTGGACAGATATAGGCATTCGCATCATTTTTCTCTATCTCATAGCTTTTCCGGCAGGAATTATCCATGGGAAGCTTAAAAAAGACAAAAAACACATCGAAGGCTTAAACAGGCAGCTTGCAGAATCAATAGAAAGTCTGAAGGACATGCAGGCCATGCTGGTGCAAAATGAAAAACTATCCGCCCTGGGCCGACTCACGGAGACTGTGGCCCATGAAATAAGGAATCCGCTCATGTCACTTGGCGGTTTCAGCCGCAGACTGTTCAAACTTCTCTCAGATGACACCAAGGAAAAACAATATGGCCAGATCATTGTCACCGAGGTGGCCAGACTGGAAGCAATTCTGCGGGACGTCATCCTCTTTACCAGCGAAAAAACCGGGCTTACCCGGGCAAACTTAAGTCCCATTGTCCGCGATGCCGTCTCCTATTTCCTGGATATCTACACAAACCGTCAACTCTATACAATAACAGAGCAATACCATCCGAAACTCCCGCAGATTTACCTTGATACCGAGCAAATCCGACAGGCCATCGGCAACCTGATCAGTAACAGTATTGATGCCATGCCTGATGGAGGCACACTCACCATCAAAACCGACAAGGAATTTTTCAACCAGATTGACTGGGTCACGCTTACCATTGAGGATACCGGTAAAGGGATGCCGAAACAGCAAAGGGAATTGATTTTTGAACCATTTTATTCAACCAAACGTGTTGGTACCGGCCTTGGCCTCTCAATAGTCCATGAAATTATGGAAGAGCATAGAGGGTTTGTCAAAATCGATTCCCGGGAAGGAACAGGGACCACCTTTACCCTGTATTTTCCCTATCAGCCGGTAGAAGAAGACTCCAAAACAAAATGCTGGCAATGTCTCGGCTGCGGTATTGAAACGGATCCGGCAAAGAGGTGTCCTGCCTATCCATATTTCGGCAGGATCTGCTGGGCCATTGCCGGTACAATGTGCCAGGGAAAAATTTCAGGCACGTATGCCGAAAAAATAAGCGACTGCCGCCAGTGTCCTTTTTTTAAACGATGTCACATGCCCGACAATCCGGACGCTCCTTCCTGCCTGGAGTCGATCAGTTGACAGCGTGTAACTACTTAAAATTCTATCCCCTTTTGCGCCTTAATGCCCTGTTTATAGGGATGCTTGATCTCTTTCATCTCCGTTACCAGGTCTGCGGCCTGAATGAGTCTGTCTCCGGCACCTCTGCCGGTAACAACAATATGCTGGGATGGATTTCGATGAGTGAGCACGTCCACGATCTCCTGTTCATCAATCATCTTATAGGTGGCCAGGTAGGTGAGCTCATCCAGCACGATGAGATCATAGCGGTTTTCCGCAATTATTTTTCCGGCAAACTCCCACCCCTGCCGGGCAACGGCAATGTCCTTTTCCAGATCATCCGACTTCCAGGTAAAACCACGGCCCATGACATGAAAATCCAGGAGATCATCAAAGCGTTTTGCCGCCTCCAGTTCGCCGTATTTCCAGCTTCCCTTAATAAATTGAATAAAGCATACTTTTTCACCATGCCCCAGGGCTCGAAAAGTAAGACCCAGGGCAGCGGTTGTCTTGCCCTTGCCGTTA
The DNA here is from genome assembly GCA_015486315.1 of Desulfobulbaceae bacterium. Lineage (GTDB taxonomy): Bacteria > Desulfobacterota > Desulfobulbia > Desulfobulbales > Desulfobulbaceae > Desulfobulbus_C. The sequence goes on along the minus strand of WFRY01000219.1, from coordinate 5,379 downwards.
CCGGTGAACACCATCAGTAACCCTTTTTTCCTATCAGCCACATGAATCTCCTGCAGAAGTGCTGGTTGTGATATCCCCATTGCGCAAAGACAAACCGTCTGTCACCGGCCTGCCGTGCCGACGGACATATTCGTACAGGATAATCGAGGCGGCTACACTGACATTCAGACTCTGTACATGCCCCCATTGCGGGATGGAAAGTCCCTGGATATCCGGAAAGTCCTGACGCTCAAAACTGAGCCCGAACTCTTCATGCCCCAGCACAAAGGCTGTTTTTCGGGCAAATGCATAGTCGCCGATCAGGTTGGAGCACCCCGGCTCAAGGGTCACAATCGAATAGCCCTGACCGGAAAGCTGCAGGTAACAGGAGTTGAAATCATCATGACGAAAAAAAGGTACCCATCGCACCGACCCTTTGGCCGGATACGGGTCAAAGGCCCGGACACCCACCAGATGAATTTCACGGGCACTGAAGGCATCAGCCGATCTGAAAATTTTACCAATATTAAAATCAGGTTTCAAACCGTCCAGCACCAGAATACAGTCATGCAGCCCCGGTTCGGCACTGGCCATATTACGACGCCTTGCCCGTTCAAAGCGGGTTTCCATGTCAAACTGTTTATTTGATCTTCGTCTCATGATTTCATTGATCCCGGGTTGTTCTTTTTTTCTTCACGTTGTACTCTGTGCATTGAAAAAAAACAACTATACGTGATTTATGGAGAACCACAATGAAGGATACGCCCTCATCCTGCTGTCAGATATGCGGTGCTGAAAAAAAAACTACAGCCACGGCAGGTTACCAGGCCTGTGCCACCTGCCGTGTCATTATCAGCAATATAAAAAATCATCCACAAACCATTCATAAACTCTGGGCAAAACTGCAGGACCAGCCTGTACAGCTGCCACTGAATCATCGACGGGAACACGACAAGATTGAGTTACCAGACGTGCTCGATGGAAAGCGTTACCAGACAATCGATCGTGAACGTAATAAATGGTACTTATCCATAAGTGAAGTTGAGGGCAAACCGGTAGAAGTCTTTGCCTCAACTGCTTTTGACCGCGACCATGAACTCCAGTCGCGCATTTCCAATCTGACAACCATCACCAGGTTGATTTCACTGATGCTCCGCCATATATTTCTCAACGAGACCTTGACCCTGGAAAAATGTCTGAAACAGATCAAGCGTAGTTCGCGCCAGAAAAACGATCTGCCGGACATGCTTTTTGGTGTCTTAAACCGTTACTCTGATATCCCCGTAGATGATATCAAACAGAATATAAAACGCCCTGCGTGATACCAGCGGAGGTCTTGGGCGGGTTACAGGCAGAAAATAAAATTTAACAGAACAAAAATTTCCGGCTATTCTGTATATAGATGGTGAAACGACTGAACTCCAGTTGCGTAGAAAAGACGCTCAGCTGGTTCAATCCTGTAGATTGAACCATGGGTTTATGACAAGGTCAATCGGAGCCGATGAACTGCTGGGCATACGACATCTTTGTGATAAACATCAGGACCAGGCTGCAAGCCTGCTCCAGCAAAAAAAAATCGTCATCCCCGAATGTTGGTATCGGGGATCCAGGAGTCGGTAACAACCATCAGCTGGTTCAATCTTGTAGATTGAACCATGGGTTTATAACAAGGTCAATCAGATCCGATGAACTACAGTGCATACGACATCTTTATGATAAACATCAGGACCAGGCTGCAAGCCTGTTCCAGCAGAAAAAGATCGTCATCCTCAAATGTTGATATCGGGGATCCAGGAGTCGCTAACAACCATCAGCTGGTTCAATCTTGTAGATTGAACCATGGGTTTATAACAACGTCAATCGGTTCCAATGAACTGCAGTGCATACGACATTTTTGTGAGAAACAAGAGAAGCAGGCTGCAAGCCTGCTCCAGCAAAAATGCCTGTGAAACTCAAAAAGACATTGTACGCGTTCATCATATATCGTTAACAGATGGCCCCCAAAAACTTCGACGGCATTATGAGCAACTCCGGATCTAACAAAAATAAAAACACCCTCCCCCCTGATGACGACGGTATATCGGAGAATACCCCCCACTCCTCTGCCGACGAAACTAATGAAGGTCAGGATGAATCCCTGGAAGAAATACTGCTTCAGGAGTTACTCCAGAAAACGGGTCAGCTGCAGAAAACAGAGAAAGAGCTGACCGAGATCCGGCAGGAACTGAACATTACCCGTCAACTTATCGCCTGCCAGACCAACGGCATTATATTCCTGGACCAGCAGCTTCGCATTATCTACGCCAACAACCTGTTCTGCAGCATAACAGGACGTGACCTGCCGAATTTAAATGAAAAAAAGATTGATCAGTTTGTCCTCTTACCGGAGCCCGGTCAACACTTTGAAACCATCATTCAAAAGGCCATGCACTGGGGAAGCTGGCGCGGCGAAGTTCTGATCAAGGAAAACGACAGCGGCCGGCTTCCCATGATCATGTCCCTCAACTACAGGGATCAGGAGGGAGATACGGAAAGCACAGAGGGTTTTGTCTGCCGGTTTTCTCCTCAGGAGATGAAAGAGACCGAACTAACCATGCACTCTTCATCCCGACTCTCCTATGACGCGTTAACAGGGCTTCCGGACAGGCCATCTTTCCAGTATCATTTCTCTTTCTGTATCGAGCAGGCCAGAGTTAAACACGCCTTTATCGGCCTGCTCTTTATTGATCTTGATCATTTTAAACGGATCAACCGAATGCTGGGACCAGGGGTCGGTGACGAACTTCTCTGCAGTGTTACGGCCCTGCTGAAACAATGCGGAAATGCAGTGGGTGCCGACTTTATTGCCCGTTTAAGCGGTGATGAATTCGCTATTATTCTGCCGCCGCCGACCAACGTCAAACAGGCGGAACAACTTGCTGAGCGTATTTTGAAAAAATTTCAGCAACCCGTCACCATCAAATCCCGTGATATTTTCATAACCCCGAGTATCGGCATCAGCCTGTATCCGGATGACGGCGAGAGTCCGCCCGAACTGCTGCGCAATGCTGATACTGCCATGGAAATGGCAAAGGCCAGGGGAGGCAACACGCACTGCCACTGGCACAGTGAAATGGATACCCAGGCCGTGCAAAACCTGCACCTGGAAAACGATCTGCGCAAGGCAGTTGCCAACGGTGACCTGTTCAATCATTATCAACCCCAAATTGACCTGACCAATGGAATAATTGTCGGCATGGAGGCCCTGGCACGCTGGGAGCATCCCGTACATGGCAGTATTTCACCGGTTATTTTCATTCCTATCGCCGAAAATACCGGGCTTATTGAAGAACTCGGCCTTGATCTCGTTCTTCTGGCCTGTAAGGAGGGATGCGAATGGATGAAGATGGGATTTAAAAATTTTACAATGGCGGTCAACCTTTCCGGCAGCCTGCTGCGCCGTAATGACCTTTTTGAACAGATCATGGAGTGTCTCAAGACTACCGGGTTTCCGCCCACTTCACTTGAGGTGGAGTTCACGGAAAGCGTACTCATTGAAAATATGGACAATACTCTCGACCTGATCAACAAGTGCCGGCAGGAAGGAATTAAGATGGCTATCGATGATTTCGGTACCGGCTACTCCTCACTGAGCTATCTGCAGCGGTTTGCCGTGGACAAGATCAAGATTGATCGCTCTTTTATCATGGACGTAACCACGAATGCCAGTGATGCCGCCATTACCATGGCCATTATCGCCATTGCCAAAAAACTCAACTTCCAGGTCCTGGCCGAAGGAGTAGAATACGAGGACCAGCTGTTCTTCCTGCAGGAAAATCAATGCGATGAATGTCAGGGATTCCTGTTCAGCAAACCGATCACTGCCAAACAGATGACCAATCTCCTCATGCGCGACTCCAGCATCGCCCTGAAACATAAACGAATCATTGATAAATTTTATTCGATTAAGGCTCAGGACGACTGAAACGTTATAGATTAGCGATTCTGATTCGTAAATAGATCCAGGTAATTACCATATCCCTCTTCTACCAGTTTGTCCTTTGGGATAAACTTGAGAGAGGCCGAGTTTATACAGTAACGCAGGCCGGTTGGAGCCGGTCCATCATCAAAGACATGCCCTAAATGGGAATCTCCCTGTTTACTCCGGACTTCAGTCCGGATGGTGAACAGTCCCCGATCTGTGCGCTCTACAATGTTTTCTTTATCCACAGGACGGGTGAAACTTGGCCAGCCGGTGCCGGATTTAAATTTGTCTGTGGAGGAAAAAAGCGGCTCCCCTGAGACAATATCAACATACAACCCTTGCCGTTTATTATCCCAGTAGTCGTTATTGAATGCCGGCTCGGTACCCTCCTTCTGCGTTACCTTGTACTGCAGATCCGTAAGTTTCTCTTTAAGTTCTCCTTCGCTTGGTCGTTGATATTTTTGCTGCACCGCAGGTACCGGGATTTCTTTTCCTTTCCAGGTTTTCTTGATAAACCCTGATCGGCCAGATCCTGCCTTATAGGCTGAATAATGGAGGACATTTTTCTTATAATAATCCTGGTGGTATTCCTCTGCCCGGTAAAATGGTTCTGCCGGCAAAATAGCGGTAAGCACTGGTTTGTCAAAAATATCAGATGCATCCAATGCTCTTCTTGACTCTTCAGCCAGTTTTTTCTGTTCTGCATCGTTATAAAAAACTGCTGTAAAGTACTGGGTACCACGATCGGCAAACTGGCCGCCGTCATCGGTTGGGTCTATCTGGTGCCAGAAGACATCGAGCAACTGCCCATAACTGACCTTATCCGGATCATAAGTCACCAGCACGACTTCATAATGACCGGTTGTACCTGAGCTGACCTGCTCATAAGTCGGATGTGCAACCCGGCCACCACTATAACCGGCTACTACATCAATAACCCCTTCCGTATTTTCAAATGGTGGCTCCATACACCAGAAACAGCCACCGGCAAAGATGGCGGTTTTATAGCGGGTTGCAGCAGTTGCATTGTTTGAAAACAGTATAAGCCAGGTAAAGAGAAATAAAAATATTGTCGTTGGCATAAACGCACCTCTTTATTTATTGTTAATTATTACTAATAAGACAAAGTAATCTTTATTTCATTTAAAACAAGTATATTTTTTGCAGATTCCGTACGACACTCAGCCATTAAAACAAATCTCTGGATGCCCGATAACAACATTCGGGCATGACGCACTTTTTGTGCAGGAGCAGGCTTGCAGCCTGGTCCTCATGTTTCTCACAAAGATGTCGTATGCCCAGCAGTTCATCGGAACCGACCGACCTTGTTATAAACCCATGGTTCAATCTACCAGATTGAACCAGCCAGGAAAATCCTGCATGCACGATAACAACACTCGACCATGAGGTACTTTTTTGTGCTGGAGCAGGCTTGC